>DASWNL010000578.1:0-5414 GCA_036399215.1 Abditibacteriaceae bacterium | reverse complement strand
GACGTAACTGCCCAAAATCAACCATCAGAGGACGAATGAGGACTAAATCATGTTAATGAAATTAGACGCCGAAGTGTTCAAGGATAAATTCAATCGTGAGCCGTTTGTCGTCGGCCATGCCTTAGCCGATCATCCGCTGTTTTCTCTATCGCGCCTGGTAGATTTAGCTCAGCGCTTGCCGGAAAGCAACGTAAAATACACTGCCGGCGATGTTTCGGTAAGTCAAGGGTTATATAAAGGCCCGCGTAACGGCCTCTCCATCCAGGACACGATTCGTCAGATTGAGGAGTGCAATTCGTGGATGGTTTTAAAGTTCGTCGAAGACGACCCGGAATATCGCGAATTATTGCATCAGTGCCTTGATGAAATCGGTATTCACAGCGAGCCGCTTTATCCCGGCATGACAAAACGCAGCGGTTTTATCTTCGTTTCTTCGCCCGGTGCGACTACGCCCTTCCACATTGACCCCGAATTCAATTTTCTGCTGCAAGTGCGCGGCTCGAAGATTTTTAATATCTGGAACGAATCGGATCGCAGTGTCTTGGCTGAACACGATCTCGAACAAAATTATGTGCAAGGCGGCGGTTATCATTTGCCGTTCATGGAAGAGTTCAACCAACGCGCGCAGGTGTTTAATCTTGAGCCAAATACCGGCCTGCATGTGCCGGTTAACGCGCCGCATTGGGTGAAAGTGGGGCCGGAAGTTTCGATTTCCTTCAGCATTACATTCCATACGCCCTGGACGGAGCAGCGTGAGGCCGTTTATGGCCTGAATGGCCGGCTTCGCAAAATGAAAATCAAGCCGGCACCGTTTGGTCAATCGGAAACTTCGGACAAAGTGAAATTTAACGCCATGCGCGCTTTGCGCCGGGCGCAGAAATTAACCGGCAAAGAAACCAATTGAAGAATCCGATTAAACTGCCTTTGTGAGCAAACGCGAATTAGCGGCGGCCTTTTTAGGCCACAAACTGGCTCAACCGCTGTGGCGGTTGGCGCCAAAGCACGGCTGCCTGCGGATTCTGGCTTATCATCGCATCTGGGATGAGCCTGCTTGCGATTTCGCTTTTGATGAACAACTTATCAGCGCCACCAGCGAAGAGTTCCACCGGCAAATGGATTGGGCGCGGCGCCATTTTGACATCATTTCCTTTGCCGATTTGCACACTTGTCAAAAGGAAAACAAAGCCTGGCCGCAACGCACCCTGATTGTGACTTTTGATGATGGCTACGCCGATAATTATACGCACGCTTTTCCCATTCTTAAAGAATTGAATTTGCCGGCCACCATTTTTGTGTCAACAAGTTACATGGACGAGCCGCGCTTGTTCTGGTGGGATGCCATCGCTTATTGCGCAAAGCACACATCATTGCCACAAGTTCATATATCCGATGTTTCGGCGCAGCCTTTATCCTTTCAGGGTCATGCAGCCAAGCGCAGGGCTTCAAATGAAATCTTGCGGTGGATTAAAAGCGTGTCCGAAGAAGAAAAAAATCGGTTCATGGCACGCTTACCTGATTTGTTAGAAGTGAGTTTGCCCACTGACATTTCAAGTGCTCATCAACTAAATTGGCAGCAAATCAAAGAAATGTCCAACCAGCGCATAGAATTTGGAGGTCATTCAATAACGCATCCCATTTTGACTAACATTAGCGCTGCACAGTTGGAAGAAGAAATCGCCGGTTCCAAACGCGCCATCGAAACGCACATTCAAAAAGAAGTGTTGGTATTCTCCTACCCCAACGGCCAATCCAGTCTCGCTGTGCAGGATGCTGTGCAACGCGCGGGCTACGCTTACTCAACCGCTTATTTTGCGGGCGTGGCGCATCCCTCGCAGGGTTGTTATAGCTTGCCGCGCATTGCAGTGGAAACAGATTTCTCCTTCGCGGTTTTCCAGGCAAATTTGCTCTTTCCCGGTATCATGCTGAAAGGTTCAAGTTCGTGACGAAACTTTATAAAGAACCAAAAACGCGCCGTGTGATGCAGGTGACCTGGTCGTTGGTCGCTGGTGGCGCTGAAATTTATGCGCTGACTATCGCTTCGCGTTTAGATAAAAGCCGTTTTTCTCCACGCATGTGCGCTATTGATCAGGGTGGCGCCATTGAAGGCGAAGTTCAAAAGCATGGCTTGCCTTATTTCATCATGCACCGGCAAGCCGGTATTGATTGGCGGCTGTTTGGAAGAATGCACCGCCTGCTCCGCCGGCAGCAAGTGAAAGTGTTGCAAACCCATCACTTCAATCAACTGTTCTATTGTGCTCCGGGCGCTAAGCTACTGGGAATCCGCATTTTTCATACAGAACATGATGTTGAATTAGCCAAAAAGCCCCGCCTTAGAGTTGCCTTGCGTTTGCTTTCTCACTGTTGCGAAAAGATGATTGCCATCGGCGAGGAAATCGCGCAAATGTATCGCGACTTAGGCATTGCGGAAGATAAAATCGAAATCATCCGTGCCGGTGTGGAACTCTCTGACTTCCATGAATCGCGTGAAGAGGCGCGCCGCGAATTAGGCATTGAAGAAAACGCTCGTGTTGCCGTTATTGTAGCGCGCCTGTTTCCCGAAAAGAATCATCGCTTGTTATTGGATGCCTTTGCTAAAGCTGCACAAAATCATCCCGATTTTCATCTGCTCATTGCCGGTGAGGGCACTGAAACCGAAGCGATTCGCGCGCAAATTGAAGCCTTAAATCTGGGCGCGCAAGTGCAGATGCTGGGCGTGCGGCGCGATGTTCCTCGATTACTGGCTGCCGCTGATGTTTTCGTTTTATCATCTGATCGCGAGGGCTTGCCCATTGCCATTTTAGAAGCGATGGCAGCAGCGCGCCCCATTGTGGCAACAAGCGTCGGCAACGTGCCGGACGTAGTGCGCGATGGCGTTTCCGGTCGCTTAGTGCCGCCCGGCGATAAAGAGGCGTTAGCCGAAGCAATAGAAGAGTTGCTAAGCGATGCCACGCGCACCAAGGAATTGGGACAAAACGCACGTGAAATAGCACGCGACTACGATGTTCGTCACATGATTGCGCGTTATGAAACGTTGTTTACAGAAGAAGTAACAGGAAAGCCGACAGGAGAACCAGGTGGCCGATAAAAAAGGCGGCGCGTTACAGATCATCCAGAACGTGCTGGTCAACTGGGCCGCATATGCCGTCACGATTCTCATTGGTTTTTGGATGTCGCCGTTTCTGGTTCACCAGTTAGGCGACTCGGTTTACGGCGTCTGGACACTGCTTGGCTCGTTGACTGGATATTTAGGGCTGTTAGATTTTGGAATTACACCCTCCACTGTCAAAAAAGTCGCTGAATATCGCGCCAAAGATGATTCCGAAGGCATTAACCGGGTCGTAACAGGTGGAGTCGCCATCTTTATTGCTGTGGGCGTGCTTTCTTTTGTCGCCAGCGTGGTTTTATCGTTCTTTTTCAATGATTTATTTCCTAATCCCTTAGCACGCGATATAGCGGCGGGCTTAGTGCTGCTAACAGGTTTTAATCTGGCCGTTACCTTTCCCGCTTCGGTTTTTATTGGCGTGTTGCGCGGCTTTCAACGCTACGACATTGACGCGACAGTTTCAACAGTTGCCCTGATTCTACGCAGCGTTTTGATTGTTCTTCTTTTACGCGCTGGATATGGCATTATAGCGCTGGCCTGGGCGACATTAGGTTTTGATCTGGCACGTTTGGCTTATCTTTTATACCGCGCTTATCAAGTTAATCCGGCCTTGCGCGTAGCACGTCGCTTTTTCGACCGCGAGGAAATAAAGCGTTTATTTAGTTACAGTTCGCACTTTTTCTTGATTGCGGTTGGCAATCGCATCAATTTTTTTACCGACTCGATTGTCATTGGTATTTATCTTTCAGTCGCCGCCGTTACGCCTTATTCCATAGCTTTGCGCCTGGTAACTTACCTGCGCGAACTGGTTATAGAAATGACCGGCGTTTTGATGCCGGCCATCACGCATTTACACGCGACAGAGGCAACAGAGGGTGTCAGGGAATTGCACTTAAGGGCGACAAAATATGCGGCCTTGCTTAGCCTGCCGGTTGGGCTTGTTTTCTGGATTTTAGGAGATCGTTTTATTGCCTTATGGATGGGCGAGCGCTTTATTACCGGCGACAAAGCTCATATTTTGTTGTATATCTTGACGCTTGGTATTGTGGTTCATCTTATCGGCACGCCAACCGGCAGTGTTTTGACCGGTTTAGGACGTCACGATGTTGTCGCTCGCTTTTCCATTTTGCAGGCGGTGACAAACTTAATTGTCACTTTGATTTTGGTTAAACCTCTCGGTTTAATAGGAGTTGCTCTGGGCACAACAATTTCAATGTGCTGCTTTTTCCTATGGTCTAATATCATTTTTTTTAAGAGGTATTTACAGCAGCCAATTGTCGAATTCTTGCGTCGTGCGCTATTTGGCGCGCTAATAGCACAAGCGCCTTTTGCTGTTTTGCTATTGGCTATAAAGAGAGTATTGCCGCCTGCCTCATTGGGCAGTTTTTTTCTGCTGGTTGGCATAGCTTTCCTTGTTTATGGCGTGTTGGCTTTTGCCTTTTGCCTTAGTCACGATGAAAAACAGACGTTTGGCAGAATCAAGGAAAAGTTTGGTTTGCGCCGCACCCGTGCTACTTAAATTATGTATTTAATATGACTAAAAACCTTCATTTGGCTAATTTGTTTCTACAGCATAGTGGCTGATCATTTTTAGCTGAGAGAAGGTCGAAGAGATGGCTCCTGTGAACGAACAAATGCTTATCCGTGGGGATAGCCTTTCCCACACTTTTACGGAATCGACAATTGAGAATTTATCGGCGTCGTTGCGCCGATTCTACCAGCTTGGAGCCGAGGCCGGCGCTGATAACAACGGAGTTAAGCCGCGTCGCGCGCTTATCGCTGGCGATGTCCAGCGCGGCTACCAACTGGCTAAGAAACTGAAGCAGCACTTTCCACAGCATTACTCAATTGTTGGTTTTGTATCACCTGACCCACAAGCGGTTTCGCCTAATGGCATTCCTGTTTTGGGGCAGCTTGACAACATCGCCGATTTAGCGCGTAACCATGAAGTGGATGACGTTCTCATTGCTGATTTTTTGATTCCCGAATTTCACGAAATTAAGGATGAAGTTGCGGCTCAAACCGAAGCTCTGCGTAAAAAAGCGGAGGCTGTGCCAACCCCAAAATCCGGTTGGTATACCGGGGTAAAACGCGGTCTGGATTTTGCTTTTGCCCTTTTGGTGCTGGCCCTTAGCGCGCCTCTTCTGGCTTTGGCAGCCTTGGCCGTAAAACTGACTTCGCCTGGCCCGGTAATTTTCGGTCAGGAGCGCGTCGGGTTACATGGCAAGTCGTTTACCATCTACAAGTTCCGCACTATGCGTGTGGATGCCGAATCTCAAACTGGCCCGGTCTTGGCCCGCTATCGCGATTC
>DASWNL010000577.1:0-6452 GCA_036399215.1 Abditibacteriaceae bacterium | reverse complement strand
ATTATAGCAGAGAATTTGCCTCTCCATTTGCTTCACAACGGATTACTTCAACGGAATTTCACAGCGGTGACCATAATCACAGATCACAACGGCCTTGCAACCGGTGTTCGAACTGGCTCCCATGTCAACGAGTAGCCACCGGCCCCGTAGGCTATTGTCCTTGAACTTGCCCTTGGAGTGATAGTAACAGAAGAAACGCCCGATGCGAACACACAGCAAGCCGCCATCCGTGCCAACGCGCTCGGCGCATTGGGGGCAGCGAATCGGCTCCGGTATTAAACGCAGGCGACCATTGCCGTCCAGCAACCCCAAGTTGGATAGATCCTGCATGGGAGGTAAGAGAAGCCCGTCCGGCCCTTGAATGGGAACGGCAGACCGAGAAATAGTGCTCATAACCTGAGCCTTTAAAAGAAGTGCCCAGGTTTACGCGCCTTTTCACGTTCCTTACTCATGCCTCACTCATGACAACAGTAACAACAACAGTGGTGTTAACAGTCATGACAAGGCGCGCCGTGCAATGGGTCTGTAATAAGCATCCATGCCAATAAAGCCTTTGTGTGAAGCTCCAGCGGGTGGGGTTCGTTTTAGGTGCGTCCTGCGTGGGCGTTAGGTTCGCTTTGGGATAAGTTTTTGGGCAGGCGCCCTCGAATGACAGTGCGTAGAATCAGGCGGCACGAAGCGGGAGGGTAGCGCGTTGCGTCGGGGCAAGGAATCTCTTCGATAGTCTCCGCCTTGGCAAATTCGCTTTTGCGCCGGCGCAGCGCCCGGATCGCGGAGCGAAACTGTGATACGTTAATGCGAAGATCACCATCCGCGTTGTATTGCAGCTTTGTGGCGGCTACCATTTCCGTCACCGTCCACTGTCCCGATTCGTCAGGAAACATCCGCGTCACAAAATCATGAATGGCGTTAAGCGTTGGCGAAGTGTTGGACATGGCGGGAAAGAGAAACAGGATGCGACAAAAACCGGCCCACAAAAACGCGGGGATAGAATTATTTTAATCGGAAAGAGGATTGAATCGCACATAATTTGTATTATCTGCGACTAAATAGACCCCTTTTTGACCAATGACAAATCCGAAAATTTCTTTTCCTGCCAATTTTAGTATTTTTGTCTATCTAAGTTTGTGAATCTTGTGAACTCAGCCTGGAAGGCGAGACGAATTGTGCCCATAGGGCCATTTCTCTGTTTGGCGAAAATGAGTTCTTTTATTCCTTCATAGGGATCTGGATTCGCCATGCTCCCTAGGAATTCCTCGTGTGTCCTGCCATAACCAGGCGGAGTTTTTATAGTAGATGAAGATGGCTGATGAATGAATATCACAGTGTCTGCATCTTCACCAATAGTGCCGGAATCTCTAAGGTCAGACAAGAGTGGCCTCTTGTCTGTGCGACTTTCGGGGATTCGTGATATTTGTGAAACCAAGAGTAAAGGCACATTTTCCCGTTGCGCTAAGGCTTTTAATTCGCGCACGATAGAGCCTATTTCTTGAGTGCGGTTTTCGCTTGCTCTACTGCTACGGATGAGTTGAAGATAATCGACTACAATCAAGCCTAAATTAATTTCAGTAGCAGATGTTTGATGAGCGCGTAGCGCAATCTCATTTACCGATAATGTGGGACTATCATCTATAACAATGTTTGACTGAAAGAGATTATTAACTGCGTTTGTGAGCCGGTGCCAATCGGAGTCTTGCAGATAGCCACGACGTAAATCACGTGAATTAAGTGCGGCTTCGCTGCATATTAACCGTTGGGTGACGATTTGTTTATTGCTGCTGAGGGAAAATACGAGCGTAGTCAAACGGTCATGTAAGGCTACATGAGCGGCTATATTAAGACACAAACTGGTTTTTCCGGCACTGGAAACTCCAGCTACCACAATCAGGTCACCGCCCCGTAACCCACCTGTAATCTCGTCCAAGTCATGGAAACCTGTTGAAATGTCACCGAACGTAGATTCACACTTTTCAAGCAGCTTAGCATATGCAGAACTTATACTTTTTGTTGATGCACTCGGATTATTAAAGGTATCAGTTTTGAGCGACTGAGACATTGGCGACAGAGGCGCCGGTAAATCTATTAACCGCTTGCGTTGAGCAGCAATAACCGCTTGCACTTCTCCTACAGCTATAGAAGCGTGCTTTAATATTTCTGATGGCGAATCGGCTTCCGATGTATTTTCTTTATTGGTTTTGGTTTGTTCTTCCGACAAGTTGTGTATTGCCTCATTGGATGCTTGTATAACGGCACGTTCTATAAGCTTGCGAACTGTTGGTTCTATTTGAAAGGATGTATCAACAGATTCAATGAGCGCAACAAGGTAGGCATATCCTCCAATACTTTCAAGTTGCTCTTTACGGCGAAGGTGTTCCCCTATAGTTATGAGATCAGTGGATTCACCTAACTGAAAGAGCTTGTTGAGTGTCAAAAAAATGTATTGGTGACGGCCAATTTGAAAATCTGTCCTTTGGAGATGGCGCGAACAAAATGCCAAAATATCTCTATCCGTGAGCATGGCACCCAGTGTTTGCTGCTCTGAAAGAGTGTCCGAATCATTGGAGTTTTTTACAGGGCTTGTTTCATCTGATGGAGGTGTTTTTGGTGTTGGTTTTTCTGCTGTTGTTTTCGCTGTCGCTTTTGCTGCCCCACCTGCAATTTTCTTTAATGTTGTTTTCGACGTGTTTTTAGAAGGCACTTTAGGGGTTTCTTCTGACATAATCTCACTCTCTTCTAATGTTGGTTTAGCACCCTCACTAAAACTGCACATCTATAAAATTTGCTGGGTTGTTTTCTTTGCGGCTGACGGCCTTCACGTAGATTGAGGTGGTTTCCAAATGGTTGTGGCCCATCTCTTCTTTGAGATGTTCAACCTTGGCGCCGCCAGCCACGGCTAAGGTGCCGTGCGTGTGGCGCAACGCATGGCAGGAAACACCCACCTTCTTTAAATTAGCTTCGCTCAAGCAATGATCAATAATATCGTTGAGTGAGCGGCGGCTGATGCGTTGGCCGCGCGTGCGGTTGCTGTGGGAAACGAACAAAGGGCCGGTTAGCGGAAATTCATGATCCATTTTGGCCTGCACATAAGTCTGAATGGCGTTGTAAGTATCTTCGCGCAGGTAAATTTTGCGCACGCGGTTGCCCTTGCCGTGAACCTTTAGAGTTGGCACATCGCCGGCAATATCTATGCTGTCGTGGTCAAGGCGATGCACTTCAATGCGGCGCAGGCCATGCACGGCCATCAAAGCGACAATAGCGCGGTCGCGTTGCCCTAAAAGTGTTGTTGAAGGAATGGCGGCAACCAGGTGATGCAGTGCGCCTCTGGTCAGCGCTTTGATTTTTTCTTCGGGTGGCGTTAAATCCTTGCCACCCTTAACATTGGCCGCCGGGTTGATGCTGAGCAGGCCATGCTTAACCGCAGCCTCGTAAAAGCGGCGCACGATGGACATTTTGTGCTGGCGTGTCGCAGGCGCAGCACCATTCGTTTTCAGGTTTTCTCGATAGGCTTCGATATGGCGTCGTGTGGCTTGTTCGGGTTCTATGTTGCGTTCCCGGCACCAGCGAGTGAACAGGCCGATCTCTTTATAATAGGCGCGAATGGTATCTTCTGTGGCATCGCCGTTAGCAACATCTATTTGTAGAAACTCAGCAAAGGCTTCATATAAATCGTTAGGTGTGCTGAAAACAAGATCATTTTGTGCTGAATCAATACGTTGTGTTGAGTTCACTGGTGTTGCATCCACGAGGCGAAGCGATGTATTTTGAGGCGTCATGATTTGGGCCTTTTTGCCTTGTTCGAGGTCTGTTCATTCTGTATTTTTTGGCGCAGGTAGTTTTTAACTTCCTCTTCATGCTCATAGCGCATCAGGTCGCCGATCTGCCGGCGGATGGAACGCTGGGCGCCGGGCATTTTGGGGTTTTCCCGGAACATGAGCGGCAGTGGCTCTATGGCTCGTTTCCATAAGTCATCGTGGACTTCGGGTGGCAATGATTCAAAGACTTCGTTGGCCGCATCTTCCCACATTTCCGCTTCGCGCAGTTGTAACTCGATTTCAAGCGCGGGCTGAAAATTCTCTATGTCTTCCGCCGATGTGAAAGCATCCCCTGAAAAAGCATCCCCGAAGGCATCAGGAAAAAGCGTGGGCGGGTCATCTGTTGCTTCTTTATTGGCTGCATCTGGCGTGGCCGCAGGTAGTTCCGGTGGCGCAGCAAAGTGGTAAGTGACTTTCTCACCATCTTTGGTCTTCATTGGTGCGAAATCATAAGAGGCCAGGAACCCGCGCGCCATAAGCTCCTCATGGGCCGGTTTGAGGCGCTCTTTATGCTTGGAGTTATATTTCGAGGGGGCCATGCCCAGATGAATCTCGCACAGGCGTTTGAGGCCGATGCTAAAGGACTGGCGCTCTGCTCTGCCCTTGCCGCGCCGGTGTTTATCCAGGTAGCGAAACAGCCGAAGTGACAACGGGAGATTAAGAGACAGGGCAAAATCGGTATCCAGGCTTCGCAGATAACCGGCCTGTAAGGACTGAAAAATCGTATCGCCCCAGGAAAATGAACTCAGTGGTAAAGCATTCTGGGCGCGGCGACCCGGAGGCTCGTTGGAGATGTGAACCTCTTCTAGGACGTGGAAAGTCACCGTCGCATAAAAGTCCTCGCGCGCCGCATCCCAAAAGGCCCTATCGGCACGGATTGTAACAGCGGCGAGGCGGGTGAATGCAGTGGCTAAGGCTTCATAATATTGTTTGGTGTGAGACCATCCCAGACGGTTCATTAAGTCGCCACGGGAAAAGTAAATCGTTTTCTCCCTGGGACTTTGTTCCCTGGTGATCTGCATCAGTGCGACATAGAGACGCTCTTCTGTGGGGCCGGGTAAACCCTGCTCCGAGTGGCCAGTGACTTCCCAGAGCGATTTCACGGTTTTGCCGGTGCGAGGATGAACCTTTTCAAAGCTCTGACGAATGACATTGCGATCCTGGCTGCCGTGCTTGAGAATGGCAAAAGGATGCTCGACAAGATTCATTTCATCTTTGCCGAGAAGTAAGCTTTCGCTTTCGTTTGATTTGTTGGGTGTGACTTTGGATGTAGCTTGTGGTGTGACTATGGGTGTGGCCTTGCTTGTGGCCTTAGCTGTGGCGTCTTTAGCCGCGCCGGTTTTACCAATATCGGTTTTACCAATATCGGTTTTACCGGTGTCGGTTTTACCGCTGCTGGTTTTAGCGGCTGTTTTAGTTTTTGTTTTAGAAGTAGTAGTTATAGTTTCTGTTCTGGTTTTCTCCACCGTCGTTTCCCCCTTATGGAACAAGGGCTTTTGGGGTTTTTTGCAGTTGAAATTTCCGTAGCTATACGTGGTTGCTTCCGTAGCTATACGGGAAAAGCAGTTGAAATTTCCGTAGTTATACGTGATTGCTTCCGTAGCTATACGGGATAGCAGCCTCTATTTCTTCCGTAGCTATACGCGATAACAACAAATTTTCAGATTTCCGTAGCTATACGTGAAAGCGGGTGCTTTTGTGTGAATTTATGGTGTGGTTCTGCTTGATAGTGGCCCAAATCAGCACTTTTATCGTATAGCTACGGAAATTCTGCTTTGTCGTATAACTACGGAAGAAACAACAGTTGTTTTGGCTGTTTCAGCTTGCGAATCGCACCTTTCGTGTTTTTGTTGTTTGCTGTTTTGAATCATTCAGACTTTCCTTGAATGGCTTAACAACGGCGACAATGCCTTCACCGTTTTGCCCCCAAAGCTGTAATTCCCTGTCTATGTCCTGGCGGAATTTCTCGCTGAATTCTCCTTTGCCATTTTGGAGACCTTCGAGTTCGCGCCTCAACTGAGCAATCTGGGAGGTGATATTGCGTGCCTTGCTTATGGCGCTTTCCATTGGTGTTGGTGCGGGTGTGGTTGGATGAAGCGCACCTTTCGTGCTGGGAGCCGAACCATTTTCAGTCTTAGTTGCTTTTGCTGCGTCTGGCCCGCTCAAACCTTCACTAATGATGCGATTGGCAAAGGCGATTTGCTCATCTTCGGTTTTAAGTTGGGCGATGGCACGCGCTTGGTGTTGGCTGATTAAGTCGTCAGCCATCAGCGCTAAAACTTGTTCCGGCAATTTACTGATGGCGATATAGTAGTGAACCGAGCGTGCGTCACTCCAACCGACTTCGCCTGCTACATCGTCCCAGGAGACTTTAGGCTTTTTGCTGCTGTTTTCGTAGCGATCTAAAACCCGCCCAATCCAAGCCGGACGATTAAGCAGGTCTTTTTTCATCTTTTCATAAGTAGCGGCATTTAACTTTTGTTGGGGCGCATTTTTGGCGAATTTTTCCAAATATTCAGAAAGTTCCGCTTGCATATCGGCTTTAAGCTCGATTAAGGATTCGCCCATGTCGGCATCTTCGATGTTGCTGCGGTGAATGTTCTCGATGAGATTGATGCGTCGTGCCGTGCGATCATCTAC
>DASWNL010000576.1:0-3731 GCA_036399215.1 Abditibacteriaceae bacterium | reverse complement strand
AATTCCCGGCGCGCTTTTGGTTTTATTGGATATTTGAGCGATTTTGCATGGTGCTGTGCGGATAAATTCACGAGGGCACTTGTCAAAGAGTTCACATGAAACAAGCGAATAGAATTGCTTCCAGAATCACTACATTATTTTTGTTATCGGCGGTTTCTTCAACGTATGCGGCAGATGAAAAGCCCAAGAGCGTTTCGGGCATTTACCCACATCTGGCGATGTTTAACAACGAAGGCGAGTGTGGAACCGGCGCGGTTGTGCCGTGGGCCAATCGCTTGTGGGTTGTAACTTACGCGCCGCATCAGCCGACGGGTTCATCCGATAAGCTGTATGAAATCACGCCGGACTTGCAGCAGATCATCCGGCCCGAAAGCATCGGCGGCACGCCGGCCAATCGCATGATTCACCGCGAATCGAACCAGCTTTTTATTGGCCCATATGCCGTTGACGGGCAGGGGACTGTGCGCGCTATTCCTTACAGCAAAATGTTTGGCCGCCCAACCGGCACAGCACGCCATCTTTTTGATCCGGCTAATAAGGTCTATTACGCCACAATGGAAGAGGGCATTTACGAAGTGGATGTCAAAACCCTGGAGGTCAAAGAATTATGGGCCGATGAAGCCAAGAAAGAAGGCCGCAAATCAGGTTTGCCGGGTTATCATGGTAAAGGTTTTTATATGAGCCAAAATCGCGTGGTTTATGCCAACAACGGCGACCATGCCCCTCAGGCCTTAAGCAATCCTTCCGTGCCTTCGGGCGCCTTAGCGCAGTGGGATGGCAAAGCCAACGCCTGGGAGGTTGTGCGGCGCAATCAATTTACCGAGGTGACCGGCCCCGGCGGGATTTACGGCAATGAAAACCCGGCAAATGATCCAATATGGTCTGTTGGTTGGGATCATCGCTCTTTGATTTTACAGGTGCTGGATAAAGGAACATGGCACTCGTATCGCTTGCCCAAAGGCTCGCACTCTTACGATGGTGCGCATGGTTGGAATACTGAGTGGCCGCGCATCCGCGACATTGGCGAAAACGATTTGCTCATGACCATGCACGGCACCTTCTGGCGCTTTCCAAAAACCTTTTCGGCCAGCAATTCAGCCGGCATCGCGCCACGTTCAAACTATTTAAAAGTCATCGGCGACTTTGCGCGTTGGAATGACAAAGTGGTTTTTGGTTGCGATGACACAGCGAAAAATGAGTTTCTCAATAAGCGCGCCGCCAAGGGCAACATCGCCGGGCCAGGCCGCTCGCAATCGAATTTGTGGTTTGTTGAGCCGACACAGATTGATAACCTCGGCCCGGCGATTGGGCGCGGCGGTGTGTGGATAAACGATGAAGTGGAGGCCAATGCGCCAAGCGATGCATTTCTCTTTAGTGGCTACGATTTTCGCGCTTTGCATCTATCACACGACAATGCACAACCAATTGTTTTTACTGTAGAAGTTGATAAATCAGGCAATGGTAACTGGATGAAACTGCGTGATGTTTTGGTGCCTGGAAGCGGTTATGCGTGGACGGCTTTTCTCGACAACGAAAAAGGCGCCTGGGTGCGCTTAAGAGCGAATCGTGACTGTGCCAAAGTCTCGGCGACTTTTCATTATCGTAACGAGGATAAGCGCGGTAGCCAGAGTGCTGCGCTGTTTGAAGGGGTGGCAAAACCCGGTCAACAGAATATCAACGGCGGCTTAATTCATGCACGCGGCGCTGACTTTAAAACGCTGCGTTTCGTCGCGTCCGATGCCAAGGGCGAATTGGGCGCTTACGATTTGGACGCTGGTTTGAAGCTGCGCCGTGCCGATGACCCGCAGGGTTTGGAATGGACGCGCAAAGCGGTCGCCATTCCAAACAATGTTTTGCAATATGACGCGGCTTCAATTCTTTATATAGACGGCAAAAAACATTGGCGCCTGCCTAAAGGCGACACGGCCTTTGATGCGCCTGGCGCCTTGGGCGATGAGCGTGCTGACCGCGAAGTGGCAACCGAGCGCGATTTGTTCAACGCAGGAGGCACCTTTTATGAATTACCTGCGGAAAATGCCGGCGGCTTTGCCAAAATCCGGCCCGTTACCACACATAATCGTCGCATCAAAGATTACGCCAGCTATCGCGGCCTGTTAGTGATGACAGGCTTGGAAAACAACGCGCAGGGCGAACATATTGTGCGTTCGGATGACGGCAAATGCGCTTTATGGGTTGGTGCTGTGGATGATTTATGGAAACTGGGCAAACCGCGCGGCATTGGTGGCCCGTGGAAAGACAGCGCCGTTAAGGCTAATGTGCCGAGCGACCCGTATCTGATGACGGGCTATGATAAAAAGCGCGTTAGTCTTTCGCATCAGTCGGCAGCGCCCATAAAAGTTCGCCTTGAAGTTGACTTGACCGGTGATGGTAATTGGGTGACGTATCAGGAATTTCCGGTTGCACCGGGGCAAACAGCAGAGCACATTTTTCCGCAGGCCTTTAGTGCCTACTGGGTGCGCGCCGTGGCCGATAAAGACACTATTGCATCAGCCATTTTTACTTACGAATGAGCGGGAAAGTCAAGGGGCACGAGAGATGGGATCGTCTGTGAATTCGACGGTTTCGTAAACGTCATCCACATTGACCTGGCATTGGATAAAGGGCAATTCAATCGTGCCTTGTGTAGCGCTGTGCCAGAGCCAGGAACCATCGTCCTGGCGCGTATAGATTTCGAGATGACGCTTATCCTGAGAAACCAAAACGTAGGCGCGCAGCGATTCTATTTTTTGATAATGCGCCCATTTATCACCGCGATCATAAGCCGCTGTGGACTTGGAAAGCACTTCAAAGATGATCGCCGGATTGAGTAGGAGTTCGTCGTCATCTATTTCAATAGGGGCGCAGGCTATCGTGATGTCAGGGTAGCAGTAAAGCCCGGTTGCCGTTAACCGCACCTTTAAATCGCTATTAAAAGGGCGGCAGCTTTTGCCACGCAACTGGATGCCAAGCGATAGAAAGATATTCCCGCCAATAATGGCGTGTTTGGAACTGCCGCCCGCCATCGCTTCGAGGCGCCTGCCGGCTAAGAAATCTAAAATCTCATCGCGCGTCAATAAGCGATCCGGCTCGCCAACAGGCCAGACCATGCCATTGAAATACTCGTATTTCCATTCGGCGC
This sequence comes from Abditibacteriaceae bacterium, assembly GCA_036399215.1. Lineage (GTDB taxonomy): Bacteria > Armatimonadota > Abditibacteriia > Abditibacteriales > Abditibacteriaceae > DASWNL01. Next base: position 592 of record DASWNL010000576.1, on the reverse strand, counting down.
GGCGGTCGAATTCCAGATACTCGTCAACAGGTATAAAATCAACTTTGAAGTTCGCGCGGGCGACCATAAAACAACCTCTGTTCTTAGTAAAACAAAACCTTCGCTCAAGCAATGATTCAATGTCCTGCAATGGGCAAAACAGGCAGGCGGATTTCAACTTCTAACCCGCCATCGGGCGCGTTGCGTGCCTGCACATGGCCTTGATGGGCGGCAATGGCGCGTTGAGTGATCGCTAAACCCAGACCGGCGCCACCGCTTTGCCTGTCGCGTGCCTCGGTTATTCGATAAAAGGGACGAAATAGATTGTCCAGTTCACCTTCCGGCACGCCCGGCCCCTGGTCGCGCACGGTGATAATCGCTTGTTCTGTGCAACGCAATGTGAGAAGCACATCGCTGTTTTCTACTGTGTAGCGAAGGGCGTTACGAACCACGTTTTCTACGGCGCTTCGCAGAAGCTCAACATCGCCTATTACCGTGCAGTTTTCGCACTGTCCGATTTGAATTTGCTTGTTCTGGCTTTGTGCTTCAAAGGCGGCATCCTCGGCGATTTCGCGTAGCAAAATAGCAAGATTCACTTCTGTTTTTGGCTGAG
>DASWNL010000575.1:0-9960 GCA_036399215.1 Abditibacteriaceae bacterium | reverse complement strand
TCCATGGCGGACGTGGTGGATTTAATCGTGCTTTCGATTGAAGCTGGGCTTGGTTTCGACATGGCTGTAGGCGAAGCCGTCAACAAAACCAAAGGCCCTTTATCAGATGAACTGCGCCGTGTGCTGGACGAAGTGCGTGTCGGCAAGCCACAGGGCGATGCCTTTCGCGATATGGCCGCGCGCGTCAAAATGTCCGATATGTCGCTCTTGGTGGCGGCCATTGATCAGGCCAGCAAAACCGGTATTGGCCTGGCGAATGCGCTGCGCTTGCAAGCCCAGGAAATCCGCGAGCGGCGCATGGCTTTCATCAAGGAACAAGCCGGCAAATTGCCGGTCAAGATGATGCTGCCACTCGTGCTTTTCATCTTTCCGGCGCTCTTCATCGTTATTTTAGGCCCGGCTGCCGTGCAAATCATGCAAATGTCGGCACGCGGCGAATTGAATATGTAATTAATTCGCTAAATCAAAAGCCGCCGAGGTTTGTCACAAGAAGCATGAGATTGGCTTTGACGTTACGTTTTTCACTTGTTTTCAGTTTGCTGTGCGTATTACTGTGTCTGACTACGCCGCTTTTGGCGCAGGATGCGGCGAAAAGTGCCCCGGAAGGCATGATTTTAGTGCCGGCGGGCGAATTTAACATGGGCACCAAAAAAGGTGACATTCATAGCACGCACGACATTCGCTTGTTCAGCGATGCCCAACCCGAACATAAAGTGACTGTGCCCGCTTTTTATCTGGACAAAACCGAAGTCACCAATGCGCAATACAAAAAGTTTTGCGAGGCCACCAATTATCCCGTTCCGCCGCATTGGAAAAATGGAAGCTTCGCCGCAGGTGAAGAGCAAGTGCCGGTTACCCGTATAAATTGGTGGGAAGCCGGGGCCTATGCCAAATGGGCCGGAAAACGTTTGCCAACCGAAGTTGAATGGGAAAAAGCCGCGCGCGGTTCGGCGGAGGATAACGGCTACCCCTGGGGCGGAGTGTGGGATAAAGACCGTGTAGTGACAGGCGAAGCCAAGCCGCAAGCTGTAGGGCAAAAGCCAACCGGCGCTTCACCTTATGGCGTGCTCGATATGGCGGGTAATGTGTTTGAATGGGTGACGGATTGGTATATGGCCTATCCCGGCTCGACGCAGAATCTGCCCGAATTCGGCAAGCAATATAAGGTCATTCGCGGCGGCGGTTTCGATTCGCTGCCGGGCTTTCCTTTGATTTACAATGTCGCTTATCGCAGTGTCGCCCGCCCGCAAACACGCTCTGAGTGGATTGGCTTCCGCTGCGCAAAATCAATTTAAAATTAAAAATTAAAAGTGCAAAATGGATTGGTTCTTCATTTTGCATTTTTAATTTTGCATTGGAGTTTCCATGTCCGATCCTGCTACCCTCTGGGGTTTGCCTCTCGATTTCGAGCCGGTGCGCCTGCCCATTTCCGACGACGCCAAACAAGCCTTGCGCCCCATGCTTTCGGCACAGGAACCTGTCTTAGTAACGATTTCTAACGAAGGCGACAGCATCGCCCTTGTTGCCACGCCACTGCGCATTCTTTCGGTTAAAACCGGCGGCGCACAAGCCGGCGCGACCGGCGCTTCAGTGAAAGAGTATCCCTATGAGGGCATTACGGATATGAAAATCCAGAGCGCAGCTATCAATGTAAAAATCGCTCTGCACTTCAAGACCACCAACAATGGCCGCACCGTCGAAGTCGGCCACCGCGCCAAACTCGCCAAAGACCACGTTGATAACCTGATGCCCTTTGAATCCACCGGCGGCGCCGAAGCCTTCAAAGCCATCTACGACATCTGGGTGCATAAAACCGGCGGCAAAAAACAGTTAGGCGCCTGAATACACTTTATTCCAATAGAGGACGGCAAAAACAAAAAGGCAAGAAGCATAAATTGCCCCTTGCCAATATAGTCTCTTGTTCTACTGCTGGTCAACTCCACTCCGATAATTTCACAATGTCTTTCGGCTTTTTGGTTAGGTTGAAATATATATGTGCTCGGCATGGTTTTTTCGGTGCTGTCTCTGGCAGCGCCAATTTTTCATCTACCCATTTTTTAATTTGTGTGAGTATCGCCTGAGCTATTTCTTCTCGACGTTCTTGATAGTGCTCTGGCCTTAAGCCGTTGACTTCCAAACGAAAAAACCACTGGGATTCTCTAAATTCTGCTTTAAGATAAGAAACCCAGTTCATATTGTGACGACGAGATTTATTCATGTAACTTTCGGACGAGGAAATACCACCGAACTCAATTACTTCAAAATTCGCTTGTGTTGTTTTGATGAACTCACGAATTTCTTGTTTGGTGAGTGCAAACTCAAAACCTTTGGGTAGATTTTTGAACTTGAATTGCGGCATAGAATGTATTGTGACGTATCATGCTGTGCAAGCGATAGAACAATATTATTTACTCACACTTTTGTCTCACTAAAAACGCGAAACAACGCCAACCCCGAACTGAGCCTAAGCCTGGCAACCAAAAGCGCCGCGAGCTATTGAACTCGCGGCGCTGTTAGCTTTTATCTGTCTAATTTCGTGCAGCTATTAAGCGGCGGGCGCCGGCGTATTTGGATTGGAATTTGGCTTGATCCAACGAGGAAACAATGGTGCCTTTGCCGGTGCCGGCAGCGTGGATGAAGCGGCGCTTGCCCAAGTAAATGCCAACGTGCGAAATGCCCGCTTTATAAGTGTTGGCGAAGAAGACCAAGTCACCCGGCTTCAAAAGCGGTTGGGCGATGGGCTTACCGTATTTGAATTGTTCGGCTGCTGAGTGCGGCAGGGCTTTGTAGCCTAGGTCGCGCATGACGCGAATAATCATGCCGGAGCAATCGAAGCCGCGTCGCGATTCGCCGCCCCAGACGTAAGGCGTGCCGGCGTATTTTTCAGCGACTTTTACAAAAGGATGCAAGCCGACGGCATCCGGCCCGGCTTCGAGCATCGCCTGGCGCAATGTGCCGGCGAAGCGATTTAATTGATCTTGCCCGTCACTCAGCGCCCGGTTAGCTGCATTTAAGCGGTTATCAGCACGTCTTAGCTCCGCATCCAGTTGCGCCAGGCGTTGCAACTCGGCGCTGGAAAAGCCGCTGTTTTTGGCTTCAGTTTTGGCTTGCGGCGTGACAATTTTTGGCTCCGGCTTTGTAATCTTTGTAACCGCTGGCGTGGAGACAACAGGTGAAGTTACTGGCTGATTAATAAGCGGTGCCTTATTTTTCTGCGGCAAAGTTGGAACGAAAGCGAATAAGCGGCGCTCTCCGGCTTTTTGCGGCGCGTGCAGCATCTGGCGGTTGGCGTAAGCAGGCGCGGTAATGCTGCCTTCGCTTCTCTGATTTAAAACCGTTACACGCGGCGCGGCTTTCAAGTTGAGAGAAGAAACCGGCGCTGTCTTTGGCTTTAGGGTGTTACTGGTGGATGTAGTTGACAACAATCCGTCTGTTGTCTTTTTGGAAATTTGAGGCGGCATCGAAACCAGAAACGGCATCTGCGTTTTGGAAGCATCCTGCGAAGTGCCCTGTGAAGCGCCTTCGATAGAAAAGACTAAAGATGTCGCTTTTGGTGAGTTACCCATCGCTTTTTGGCGGGCCAAGAGTTCTTCGACGCGGCGCGTGGCACGTTGGAGAGTGTCACGGACTGCTTGCCATTCTTTTGTAGTTATTTCGCCACGAGCGGCGCGTCGCGCCGCTACCTTTTCCGCCTCGCGAGCTACTTCCAACGCATTGGCAGCACGCGAAAATTCATCGTCTTGAGTAGAGCCAAGCCACGGTAGAGATGCTTCTTTGTTTGTGACGGCCTGGAGAGGGGAATCAGCCGGCGCCGCCTGAACAGGCGATAAAGCGTTGGCGAACACGCCCAGAGTTAAAGAAGCACCGGATAGGCGCAGAGAAAACAACTTCATAGAATCAACAACTTAAAAAGAAATTTAGGCCGACAATTGAATCAGGGCATACGGCCCATGCTTTTGGGTTAGTTCATGCAACGGAGCCGGACGTAGTGCAATACGTTCGCCGGGCTGCAAGCCACCGGCAATCTCTTGTTGCAAGGCATCGCCCTGGCCGGTGGTTACAGTGCGCCACTGCACATGAAAAGTGCCCTTGTCTTGAGCAAGCTCTGGTAAAGGCTCGCCCGGTTGAAGGTTTGCTTCCACCGGCACCAGAACGGCGACCAGAGGCTTTCCTGCTTCATCACGCCACAGAGCCGCGCTGGGAATGCTAAGCATGTCACGCGCGCCGGGACGCGGAATAGAGCATTGCACAGCTAAGCCGGGTCGAAAGCGGCGACCCGTGCCGTCATCTCGGCGCGGGTTGGCGATGACTGTATTTAAAATCGCGGGTGCGCCGTTTTTCGGAGCGGTAATCTCTTGGACTTCGGCCAAGACCGGTGTTTTCTGGGTGCCATCCTGAATAGATGCCGGTAATTGAGTGCCGATTTTTAAGGCTTTCCAGGCGTCTGAGTTATCTTTCAAGCGCACGGCTAATTGGTCGGGGCGCCCAATAGCAATAATGGTTTCGCCTGGCGCCACATGGCTGGCAGAATCGGCCACATCCAACACAACTCCTGTAGCCGGGGCGCGCACGGCTTCCAATTTCTCGGCGATTTTCGATTCGACGACGGCCATTTGAGCTGTTTCCAGGTTTGCGCTGGTCGAATTCAATTCGGCGTGCAGGTTTTTCACCTGACGCGCATAAGAATTGATTTCACTCTTCAATCGTTCGGCTTCGGCAGCGGCGTCCCTACTTTCGTCCAGGGCGGCTTGGGCCAGTTTCATGGCTTCATTTGCCGAAAGGCTTGTTGAAACAGCAGTTGGAGTTTCGGCTGGTTTAGCGGTCTTGTCGGGCGCGGCAATCGAAACGGGTTCGGGAAGTTTGGCCAAGCGCGCATCGGATTCATACGCTGTTTTGCGGGAGCGTTCGCTTTTCGATTCGGCCAGAGTCGCGGCTTTTTGCAAGTCATCAGCCTTGGTTTCGGCGTCCTGGGCCGCGACCTGCGCCTTGGCAAGGGCGGTGCGCGCTTCCTCCAAGGCTTCGGTTTTCGCTTCTTTTACGTCACCTTTTCCTTCGCCCTGCACTTTTGCCAATTGTGTTTGCGCGTCTTTGACGGCTTGTTTTTTGGAAGTGGCTTCTTTGGCAGCTTTTTGCGCGTCGCGTTTGGCTTCGTTGGCCGCAGAAAGAGCAAGGTCAGCGTTACGCTGCGCTTGTTCAGCCTCTTTTTTTGCGGCGCGCCATGACGAGGTTTTGGAGATAACTTCTGCCGCTTCGCGCGCCCCATTACGACGCTTGGCCAGTGAGCCGCGCGAAGCGAGCCGGGTGGAGAGTTCGGGAGTTGCCAGGGCGGCCACTTCGGAGCGTGTGATGCGCTCGCCTTTTGCCAGCCGTCCCACGACGGCGCGCGCCTGCGCCACGCGCTGCTTGGCTTGCGCCACTCGTTGTTGCGCGGCTAAAAGTTTTTCCTGGCGCGTGGTTAGTTTGGTTTGCAGTGTTTCCTGCTGGCGTGCTGCGGCGACTTGCGCGGCTTCAGCGGAGGCCTGCTTGCGCAGGGCCGAACGAGAACCGGGCGCTTTGACTTGGCTTTCCACACGCAAAATCGGGTCACCAACATTGACTTTTTGGCCTAGCCTGACCAGCACTTCGGTGATGCGCCCACCAATCGGCGCTTCGCCGCGCACTTGAATGGCCGGTTGCAATTCACCACTCAACGTGGCAAAACCGCCAATTGATTTGAGGCTGGTCACCATCGTTTCCTGGGCCGTTAACACCGTAATCGGTGCCTGATTCTGCGCCGCCATTATCACCGCAGCCGATTCGACACCATTGGTGGGAACCGGATTGCGCAGGCTCATTGCCACGCCAACAAATAAAAGCGGCGGCAACGCAGAAATCCAGAAGTGCCGTTCGGCACGGCGCGCAATGAAGCGCGAAAGCGGCTCACTCTCAGCGGGTTTAGTGATGGTAGTTTCAGAGGTTTCGGCTACAACATTGTCTGGAACACTTTCTGGTGCGGAAGGCGAAGGTTTCAACGAGTTCTGCATAGGTTGCACAGAGAGGAAATTATTTAAGAAATTATTTAAAAGAGAACTTAAAGCAGCGTGAAAAGCTGTGATAGTTTAAGCGGCACAGCACTCAAAAGGGAGATAAGTAAGCGCCCGTTGCAAGAAACTATCGAAAAACTTAGCTTTTCTCACGATTCAGGCGCCATGCGACGTGCAGGATGCGTCAAAAGTTCCGCTGCCATGCGGGTTTACTTGCTAATTTTTAATTCTTTTTGGCGCGTAAGCCCAGTTCGACGGCGCTAATCTTGATTTCATCCAGCAATGGCTCAATATGCTGTGGCCCTACAAAAGCCGAAGCACTTTGCGTGGCATTGGCTGTGCCCGCCGCTACACCCCAACGCGCTGCCAAAAGCAGATCGTTTGTTTCCAATAACTTGGCGCAAAAAGCGCCGACAAGGGCATCGCCGCTACCTACCGGCGACACTTCATGCACTAAGGGTGCCTGCACAAACCACATGCCTTCGGCTGTGCCCCAATAGGCGCCGCGCGCACCGCACGACAAGATCACAACTTCCACGCCGCGCTTCAAAATGTCGCGGACGGCGCGCCGTTCGTCTTGTGGTGTTTCTATGGCGCGATTTAATAATTCTTGCGCTTCTTCAAGGTTCGGTTTCACAGCCCAGGGAGGCGTTGGAGAGTTGAGGCAAAGTTGAAAGGGCTTGCCTTTGCCATCCACTAAAACGCGTTTGCCTGCGTGCTGTGCCATTTGCACCAGAAGGCCCAAATGCATATTCAACGCGGGATTTTGGGATGGTGGATACGAGCCGCAAATAGCAATCATTTCCGCTTGGGGCAGCAAGGCGGCATAGGCTTCCAACAAATGCGTGCCGTCTTCAATGCTAAGCGCGCTGCCGGCCTCGACAATTTCGGTTTTTACAATTTCGGTTTTAGTAAAATCCTCACCTGCTAAAACATTGAGACAAATGCGCGTATCGGCTTCGGTTTCGATCAATTGATGCGTGATACCTTCGCGCGTAAGCTCCTCTTCGAGCCATAGTTTTTGCCGCCGTCCCGCCCACGATAGAGCGTGAGAAGCACAACTCAATTTCGTCGCTACACGCGCCACGTTGATGCCTTTGCCACCAACGTTTACTGCTAAGTGTTCCGGTGCTACGCGATGCACCTGTCCAGCGGTAAATTGCGGCAATCGAACCGTGCGCTCGATACATAAATTGGGCGTGATGGTAAGAAGCATTTTAATTTTCAGCCAGGCGCCGTATTGGCTTCAAATAAACAGTTTTGCGGCCTTCAAGCCACAGTAAATCCGGGTTTTGAGTGCCGAAAACCAGCGACCAACTGCGCTCAAAGCAGTGCGCGGCATCGGGAAAGTCAATGGCTATCTGCAAAGCGCGTTCGTAAAAGGCGGGGCTGCGATTTTGAATTAGTTGACGCGAAGCACCAAACTGCGCGCCCAAGCGAAAGGTGTATTCCTCCGGCCCCTCTTCCGCTGGCCCCTCTTCCTCGAAAAGCGCGCGGTAAAAGCTATGCATATCTAACTCGTGCCCATCTTCGTTTTTGCTCCACTGGCTAAACAGGCGCTTACCCTGTGCATCATCGGTGTCCACGATATGTCCCAACGGCAAAAAGTCGTCTGAGGTTGGTTTTTCGGCCAGATTTCGCAGCGTTTGATGAAAATCGTAAGCATGGTCGAAGGGCTTGCCCTGACAGAAAACTGTCAGATCAGCCAACGAATCATAGCGCTCTACAATGTGCAATAAATAGGTGTGTGCCTCGCGTCCAATATTGGGCAGCGCTATAGAGTCCGGCAACCTATCGCCGCTTTTGTCATAAATCGTCACGCGAAACGCTCTGGGCACGCGCCGCAACCAGTTGAGATTCTCGTTATACCGTGCGACGACAAGTTCAAGGAACATGATTCTGTAGGCAGGAGGCAGGAGGCAGGAGGCAGGAGGCAGGAGGCAGGAAGCAGGAGGCAGGAAGCGGGAAGCGGGAAGCAGGAAGCAGGAAGCAGGAAGCAGGAAGCAGGAAGCGGGAAGCAGTAATTTCCGTCCACTGCCGTCTGCTTACAGCCTACTGCCTCCTGTTTTACGCCACAAATTCATAGCGCTCCAAAGGCACGGCGCCGGCGATGGGCCGGCCCGCGAAGCAATCGCGCAAGGCTTCGAGTGCGCCCTGGCCAATGCCGCGAAAACCGAATTGACCTTTGCCGGCGATATGCGGCGTGAGAATCACATTTGGCAAATTCCAAAAGGGGCTGTCCGCCAGCAAAGGTTCGGGTTCGGTGACATCTAAAGCGGCGACAATGCGGCCACTCTGGCACTCTCTCAAAAGCGCCTCATGATCTATCACAGCGCCGCGCGAAGTGTTGATCAAACACGCGCCATCACGCAAAAGACCAAGCTGTTCCGGCCCAATCATTTTTTGTGTGGCGGGTAGGTTCGGCGCGTGCAGGCTGACTATATCGCTGCGCTGGAATAGCTCATTCAATTCGACTTTCCGAGCGCCTAACTGGCGGGCAACTTCGGGTGTAATCAAGGGGTCGTAAAGCAAGATTTCGCATTCAAACGGCTGCAAAACGCGCATGACTTGTCGCCCCACCATCGAAGCCGAAACCAGACCCACCGTCGCGCCTAAAAGCCCCGGCGCATGGCGCGGATGCCCCGGCAACAAATCGCCGCCGCGCTTCCCGGCGCGAAAAGCGGCTTCGTTTTGAGGAATGCGCCGCGCGGCCATGATCATTAAAGCGATAGTCATTTCGGCGACGTTATGCGCCATGCTGCTTGCGCCTGTATAAACCGTGATGCCGCGCGGAATCAGTATTTCATTGACTATGTCATCATCGAAAATCGCGCGCGGCGAGCCGGCGGTGTGCGCTACAATCTGTAAATTAACAGCCGCTTCCAAAATTTCGCGCGTGAAACGCGGGCTGCCCCATCCGGTCAAAACCGCCTCGTAATCGCCGATGACTTCGCGCAATTCATTAGGGGTTTTTTGTTTGGGTTCGTGGTTTACGGTTACATCGAACTCTTCTGTCAAGGTCTTCCAGGTTTCGGGCGCGAACATCCAGCCGATGTGGATTGGCGTCGGCAACGACAGCACTTTTTTCTTGCTTTCCATGTCGCGCAGTTTAGTCTTTTGAGGAAACCCATGAAATTTATCACCGCCGCTTGCATCGCCGTGCTCTTGATTTTGCCGGCTAAAACACAAGAGCAGCTCACGCCCAAAAGCGCGCAAGCCGTCTTAGCAGCCAATCCCGATGGCGAAGCCGCTACGCAACTGGCGAACCGCCTGCGCGCCTGGTTTGGCGCGGACAATTTGAAAAAAGGCCCCAATCCGAAAACTAATCAACTGGATGTGGCCTGGGCCATTGAAACACCCGGCGCCAAAAGCATTCATGTTGTTTCCGATGACGGCGATTGGCGCTTGCCCTTGAAGAAATTGGGTGCAACAGATGTCTGGGCTGTGTCCGCTCTTTTACCCGAAGGCACCGGCCTCAAGTGGCATTATGATGTGGATGGCAAGGCTATCGGTGGTAATTTCATAGAAGTTTATTCAACGCCGATTGAAGCGATGGAGCAGGGCGCGCCCAAAGGCAAAGTGACTGAAATGCCAGTCTGGAAAAGTAACATTTTTCCCGGCACCGAGCGCAAATGGTGGGTTTATGTGCCTGCACAATACAAAGACGACAAGCCGGCCTGCGTCATGGTTTTTCAAGACGGTAACTCTTACAGGAACTGGGTGCCGACTGTCTTCGATAATCTGATTGCCAAGGGCGAAATGCCGGTTACAGTTGGCGTTTTTATTGATCCGGGCGTAGGGCCAAACGAAAAGCGCAATCGCAGTTTTGAATACGATACGCTCTCCGACCAATACGCCCGCTTTTTGCTGGAAGAAATACTGCCCGAAGTCGAAAAAACCACGAAACTCAAAAAAGATGCGGCCAGTCGCGCCATTT
>DASWNL010000574.1:0-7287 GCA_036399215.1 Abditibacteriaceae bacterium | reverse complement strand
TTCTTTATCTGTGCAGCAGCATCTGGATGATATTCAAGATACACAGTGGCAGTCATCTTCAGAAATTGAAGAAATTCCTCATAGGAAATCACAACTTCCATATCCCCGTGTGGTGAGAATTGAACAAACTTGACGCTGTCGAAGGATTCTCCGCCGTTAGTGCGCAGAAATTCACACTGACCGTAGTCGCCTCCAACTCGATGCCCATTCAATAGCCGTTTAACTGCTTCTGGAAAATTGGTTATCACTGATTGGAAAAACCACCCAACAGGGCCGTATTTCTCATTAATTCCCTCAATTTTCCAAAGAATTTCCATTCCGGCCACTAATGGAATCATAGTCTTTAATTCTCAAACTTATTGCCCGCCACGTCTTTGCCGCGTGCCAGCCAGAGTTTGTGATTCCAGCCGAGGCGCTCTAAATAGATTTTGCTCGTCGTCGGAAAATAGCGCATGGTGTAACCGGCGCGGCGACGATTAGAAGTATTTGGCGGCGCGCCGTGAATGAGGCGTGCTTCGTGCAAACTGCATTGGTTTGGTTCCAGTTCAAAAGTGACGGCGCGGCTTGCGTCTATTGTTTCGGGTTTGATTTGACTGCCGAAGATATTGGCCTTTGCATCTACCGCTTCATATTCAGAAAAGCCGTTATGCTGCGTGCCGGGAAGCACCTGCATGGCGCCGTTTTGGGCATCTACTTTATCAAGGGCCAGCCAGAGCGTGCAGATGCCTTGCATCGTGGAGATTTTGCCGTTCCAATACGATGAATCTTCATGCCAGGGCGTGGCTTTGCCAACACCAGGCGGCTTGGAGATGAAATGGCTGCTCCACAGGCCGATATTGGGGCCAACTAACGGCTCGATTAAATCCAGCACTTCATCTGCCAATAAAAATTCCAAAAGCCGCGCGTCACGCACATGCATGATGTCGAGATTATCTTCGCCGTAACGCGCCAGGTTTTCCTCGAAGATTTCTTTAAGCCGCGCAAACTTTTCGTCAGAGAAAACAGGTTGCTTGTAGAGTGTGTAACCATCTTGTGTGTATTGCGCGACTTGCTCTGGCGTTAAGCGATGGGACATTTTGCTTCCTTTAATTTACTATTGAAATCAGCGTATTATTCGGGCGCAACCTGTTGCGCCCCTACTTGCATGGAATCAAATTATGCTTTTGGCAGCGCACACGGAACTCTTCAAGGCCAGCACGGTGATTTTCATCAAGATGAAAGGTTACGGCGTGGCGCAGGTAGTCCTCAATTTTTTCTTGAGAAAGGCGTGTGGGAATGGGATTTTCTTCGACAATCTGCTTTAAATTTGCTTCGCCTTCATCGCGGGCGTGACTCAAGATTTCGCCTAAGTTTTCGGTTTGCTTTTTAGCAATCCAGGCGGCGAAAACAAACGGCAAGCCAGTTAATTGCTTCCACTGCGCGCCTAAATCAAGAATCTCTACGCCCTGCGGCGGGTTCTGCACCGCTTCAAGGGCGTTATCACCAATAATCAAAGCCGCATCGTGCTGTTTTAGCATCTGGTTAATGTCGGGCGCATGATCTATAAAGGGTGGACGCACGTTAAAAACATCGGCTAATAAAACGCGCAAAAGCGCAACCGAAGTGTGCGAACTGGTATCGGCAGCCACGCTGCCAATTTCGCGCGGCGCTTTTTTGCTGAACAGCAGAACCGAACGCACGGCGCCATCACTGCCAATACAGGCATCAGAAATTAAGAAGGAGTGCGGGTCGCGGAAATGATCAACAACCGGCAAAAGGGCGGCGGCACATTCGCCACTTGCTAAATGCCGACCCAAACGGGCAGGAACAACGCGCAGAATCTGCGCATTACCACTGGTTTCCAACGTGCGGTAAAGCGGCAACGCGTTGAGATAAGGAACAGAACCAAGAGTGAGCATCACGCGGTTTTGTCATCAGTTTTTTCGTCAGTTGTCTCGCTGCTTTCCTCGTCCTCTAACAGTCCGGCCTGGGCCAGCATCTCTTCGGCGCTGTCCAAATCGTGGCGCGGGCGTAGAATGGAAAGAACCACAGAAATCGCCAGAACAGATACGATAACGCCGAGCGAAAGGCCAATCGGGATTTTAAAATCGGTATCGCTTAGCAGCATCTTTACACCCACAAACATCAAAATGATAGATAAACCCAGCTTCAAGTAGTGGAACAGGCCCATTAAGCCGGCCAAGGCAAAATAAAGTGAGCGCAAGCCCAGAATTGCAAAGACGTTGGAGGTGTAAATAATGAAGGAGTCTTCAGAAACGCCGATGATGGCCGGAATCGAATCAATGGCGAAAATAAGGTCGGTGCTTTCGACCATGAGTAGCACGATAAACAATGGCGTTGCCCAGCGTTTGCCATCTCGCATCACAAAAAAGTGGCCGTTCTCGTAGTTCTCTGTGACAGGCATAAGGCGCTTGAACCAACGCACAAGTGGGTTTTCGTGCGGCTCTATGTCACCTTCTTTTTGCAGCGCCAGCTTGATACCGGTGAAGATGAGAAACACGCCGAACACATAAATCAGCCAGTGAAATTCCTTGACCAATTTCACGCCGGCTAAGATCATAATGGCGCGCATGATAAGAGCGCCCATGATGCCCCAAAAGAGCACTTTGTGTTGATACTGCGGCGCGACTTTGAAATAGGAAAAAATGAGGACAAACACAAAAATGTTGTCCACACTGAGCGCGTATTCGATTAGGTAGCCAGTGAGGAACTCCAACGCGCGGGTCTGGCCGTTTTCCATCTTGAGCCAGATGCCGGCGCAGAACAAAAGCGCCAGGGTAATCCAGCCCGCCGTCCACATCAGGGCCTCGCGCATCTTGACTTCATGGCTCTTACGGTTTAAAACGCCAAGGTCAAGCAAAAGCAAGCCGAGAATTACAACATTAAAAATGATCCAGCCCGTTAGGGGCACTTTTTCAATCATGATAAAGATAAAACTGCACTGAAGTTTGTAATTCGCAATGACACTGAACAAGAACGAATTGCATAAAGCATTAAAAACCAAACGGCAAAAGCGAAACGGCCCGCGCAGTGAGCAAATTGCTGCTCAAAACGCGGGCCGTTTCGCTTTAATCAGACAGTTTTAGGCCGCTTTTTTCTTGCGCGGCGCGGCTTTTTTGGCGGCAGTCTTGGTGGCAGTTTTAGTTGCGCTTTTGGCTGGCGCACTTTCGCCCGGTTCAGGCCAGCGCGGTGAGCCGTCTTTGTTCACCTTGATAATGGTCTTGCATTTTGGATAGCCGGTGCAACCGAGAAACGGCCCAAAACGCCCGCTGCGCATGGCCAAAGGCTCGCCGCAATTAGGGCAAAGGTGTTCGGTAATAATGGGTTCGGCTTTATAACGCGGTGCAGCTTGCGATGCACCATTCGGCACAGCATCAGGGTCGCCGGCTAATACATCGCTGTTTTCGCCTTCGGGCGCCTCGCTTTGCGGCACTTCTATCGCGATGGTATTGCGGCATTTGGGAAAACCCGTGCAGCCCCAAAACGGCCCGCGACGGCTGGCGCGCACCACCATATCCTTGCCGCACTTTTCGCATTCGCGCGTGGCGCCGGTTTCGATGCCGGGCACTTCGACGGCTACTTTTTCAGCTTTAGCGACCGGCTCACCCTCAGCACCCAAATTCATAGTGGTTTTGCATTCGGCATCCGAACAGGAGAAGAACTGCCCGAAACGGCCCCGACGCAGCAGCATTTTCTTGCCGCAAGCCGGGCAGTCGAAATCGGTTTCGACCGGGCCAAGCTTTTCCATTTCATCTGTAGCCTTTTTCAAATCGGCTTCAAAAGGCCCCCAAAATTCGCGCAACAGTTGCACCCAGTTCTGCTTGCCTTCTTCCACTGCGTCCAGCTTTTCTTCCATGCCCGCCGTAAACTGCACGTCCACTTCGCGCGGAAAGTGCTGCACCAATTTATCGTTGACCGTAAAGCCTAAATCACTGGGCACAAAGCGCTTTTGATCGAGCGTGGCGTAGTTGCGGTCTTGAATCGTCGAAAGAATCTGCGCATAAGTCGAAGGCCGGCCAATGCCGTTTTCTTCGAGGGTTTTCACAAGTGTGGCTTCGGTGTAACGCGGCGGCGGCTGGGTGAAATGCTGGCGCGGCAAAATATCTTTCAAATCGAGAGTTTGCTTTTCTTCCAGCGGCGGCAGTTTGCGCTCGGCGTTTTCATCGTCCGGCTCGATTTCATCGGATTTATCTTCGTCTTTGGCTTCTTCGTAAACCACTAAAAAGCCGGCGAACTTCACAATCGAACCACTGGCACGCAAACCAAACTCTCCGGCTGCAATATCAACTGTTGTGGTATCCAAAATGGCCGGCTTCATCTGAGAAGCCACAAAGCGGCGCCAGATAAGACGATAGAGTTTGAATTGATCGGGCGTCAAATACTGCTCGATATTTTCGGGAATGCAAGTCACATCGGCGGGACGAATCGCTTCGTGCGCTTCCTGCGCGCTTTTGCGGTTTTTATAAACCGGCGGGCTGTCCGGCACGAACTCCTGGCCGTAGCGATTGGAAATCAAGCCACGCGCCGCTTCCTGGGCTTCTTTAGCAATGGCCGTCGAATCGGTTCTCATATAAGTGATGAGACCAACCGGCGCGCTGCCGCCCAATACGATGCCTTCATAAAGCTGCTGCGCCGTCATCATGGTGCGCTTGGCCGAAAAACCATGCTGGCGGCTGGCGTCCTGCTGCAAAGTAGAAGTGATAAACGGCGCAAGTGGGTTGCGACGCTTTTCGCGGCGCGTGACTTTGGAAACAACGTAATCGCGCTGGCGCAAGGCATCCACTAAAGCCGTCGCTTCTTCTTCGTTGCCGATGCTAAGTTTTTCGCCGTTTTTGGAGATCAACTTGGCAGGGAATTGAAACGGAGGTGACTGGGGTGAAAGCAGAGCAGTGATGCTCCAGTATTCTTCGGTTTTGAAAGCTTGAATTTCGCGCTCACGTTCGCAAATGAGGCGCAACGCCACCGATTGCACACGGCCTGCTGATAAACCTTTTTGAATTTTGCGCGCTAAGAGCGGCGAAATTTTATAACCGATAATGCGGTCTAAAACGCGACGCGCCTGCTGGGCATTGACGCGATCCATGTCTATCTCACGTGGCTGCGAAAGAGCACGCTGCACAGCGGTTTTGGTGATTTCGTTAAATTCGATGCGATGCGCTTTTTTGAGTTTGAGCGCTTCGCGAATATGCCAGGCGATGGCCTCGCCTTCGCGATCCGGGTCGCTGGCTAAATAAACGACATCAACCTCTTTGGCCGCTTTTTTCAATTCATCAATAATACGCTTGCGATCTTCGAGCAATTCATAGCGCGGCTCGAAATCGTTTTCAATATCTACGGCCAGGCCGCTTTTAGGCAGGTCACGAACATGCCCCTGTGACCCTTTAATAATGAAATCCGGCCCCAGAAAACCCTTCAAAGTTTTCACTTTGGTCGGCGATTCAACGATAAGTAGTGATTTCGACATAATTCTCCAAGCCTTGAGCATTTAGCTTTTAGCAAATTGCCATGACTAAACGTTAATCGCTCCTAACAAATAAGCCGCCGGGCAGGCGGCGCGTGGCGCCTTTAAGTTCGAGCATGACTAACGTCGCATTGACCTCTCCGGCTCCCATATTGGCAATGGCCGCGATGTCATCCACATGGCGCGGCTCGACATCAAGCGCTAAATAGACGCGGTTTTCCGCCGCCGATAAATCAGGACGGATGCCTGATTTCTTTGACGCTGCCTCTACTTCAGCTTTGCGTGTTTTTTGCGCTACTCGCAAATCTTCAAAGGGCAAGGCGCGCGAATTAAGTGCCGTCAAAATATCGTCCACGCTATCCACTAAAGTCGCGCCGGATTTAATTAACGCGTGCGCACCTTTGCTTTGCGCCTTATGAATATTGCCCGGCACAGCGAAAACTTCGCGACCTTGCTCCGAAGCGAAGTCTGCCGTTATTAAAGCGCCGCTGCGTTCGGCGGCTTCCACAACGACAACACCCACGCTTAACCCGCTAATGATACGATTGCGCGCCGGGAAGTGCCAGGCTTCAGGATGCACTGTAGGCGCAAATTCACTGATACAAGCCCCGGCATTTTCGATTTGTTCCATCAGAGCGCGGTTTTCCGATGGATACGCCACATCCAACCCGCAGCCACAAACGGCAAAAGTGCGCCCGCCAGCATCCAGAGCGCCTTTGTGCGCCTGTGTATCCACGCCTCTGGCAAGCCCGCTAACCACGGTAATGCCGCGCTGCGCCAGGTCGCTTGCCAATTTCGAGGCGATGCCTTTACCGTATTCCGTCGCGTGACGCGTGCCGACAATAGCAACAGCAGCACGGTCGCGCTCTTCAACGGTGCCGCGCACAAACAGATAGGGCGGTGCATCGGGCAAGCCGGCTAACACAACCGGATAATCGGGACTTTCCCTGACTAATAAGCGAATGCCCCAGTCGTGCATCGCCTGTTTTGCTCTGGCAACTTCGCGCCGTGCCGCTTCTTGCAAGCGTTCAACGGTTTTTGGCGTGATGCCCGGCGTAGCCAGCAGTTCCGCCTCGCGTCCATCGCGCGCCGCACGCAGTAGATTTTCCGGCCCATCCCACTTTTCTAAGGCACTCAATGACCGAGTTGCCGGCAAACCAACAAAAGCAAACCGCAGCCACGATTCCTCATCGAAATCCGGCGCGTTGGTAGTAGGAGGCAGCAAATCTTCGTTCATCGCGGGCAACGGCAAGGCAATATAAACAAAAGCCCGATGCGGCGCAAGTTGGGTTTCTCAGTCAACATGCGCCGCATCGGGCTTTAACCAACTTTCGGCACGGTAATGCCAATAACTATTTTTTCGCTGCTTTTGTCGTGGATTGTTGTGCCACTCGGTTTGATTTTGCCTTTGCAGCGTTCGGACTTTGGGCATAGCCGATGCCCTTGGTTTTAGGCTGACCAAAGAGTTCGGGATGCAAATAAGCACCGCGCTCGCGGCCCTTCTTTTCCTCGACTGCTACAACGCGATTCGCGTTGGCATAAGCGTCTTTACGAACACCTGTGACCTGCCACGATACTTTCATGCCCGGCTTGCCGCCCGCCACTTTGAACTGATTGCTTGTGATTTCCTGCGCCACATAGAGATTTGGCCCCGGCGCGCCGATGGCTGTCAGTTGATAGCGGAACTCGCGATTGAGCGCGGAGAAGTAATCGGGCATCTTGACGGTTGCCTGTCCTTTTTTGTCGAGGGTGACATTGCCGTTGTAGATGTTCATCATATCCGGCGATTCCACAAAGGAGTGCGAGAGGTATTTGTTGGCTGGGTC
>DASWNL010000573.1:0-21558 GCA_036399215.1 Abditibacteriaceae bacterium | reverse complement strand
CATCTATCACTTCACCGATAAACAGCGTGCAATGGCCTAAATCTACTTCGTGCTTTACGAGACATTCAAGCCAGGCACAGCACTCTTTAAGAATCGGCGCTCCGGTTTGTCCGGTTTCCCATTCCACGCCAGCACATTTGTTCATATCGCGTCCGCTGCGCAGGCCAAAGTGTCCGCCCAGCATGGCTTGCTCGGCGCCTAAAACGTTGATGACAAACGCGCCACTATTTTGGATGAAGTCGTGCGTATAACGCCGTTTGGCAATGGACACGGAAACACAAGGTGGGCGCAGGGAAACCTGCGACACCATGCGGCAGGTCATAGCATTAATCTCATCACCGCGCCGTGCAGTAACAACGTAAACCCCGTAACTCAAGCGCTTTAACGCGCCACGAATATCACTCACGAAATACTGTTTACCCGAATCACAAAACAGCGCGCGAAAATTGAATTTTCGCGCGCTGTTTTGTTTCTTCTATTGAGTTTAGAACCAGTAGCTTAAGCCGCCGGTAATCTCGTTTGAATCGTAGTTCGGGCCGCGCACGATGCCGCCTTCAACGAAGAGTTGCAAGATGTCGCTGATGTCATGCTGCACGAAGCCAAACAGCGTGTTGGCAGGACGATTGGTGCCGCCTATGCCGGTGTTATCACTGAGAGGATGCGCGGCGAATACACCATAACGTGTGCGACCTTGCGTTTTGACATAATCAGCCAAAAGCGCGAAAGTATTGTAGCCCTGGGGCGCATAATACGGCGTGGGAATCGGCGACAAAAACTTTGTATCATCGTAAACGTAACCCACACCTAAACGCAAGGTTGGCGCATCAGCCTGGAGGCGATAATACAACGAAGGCCGCAAAGTAATGCGGTTATTGCCGTCGGAGTAACGGAAATAGCGTGCTTCCAACTCCAAATCAATCTTCCGCGCCAGCGGCAGGTCGGCGCCGATGCGATAATCCTGGCGCGTGATGCCGGCATTTGTGGCTCCCAGGGACTCAATCACTTCATCGCGGCCCAGGGTCGCCCAATAACGCTTGCGCACGCCGAGAGATTTGTTAAGCGACAAATTATACAGTGTGCGATCCGGCGCGACGGCATAATTCACGCGATGCAACAATAAGCGCGCGCTCACACTTCCAAATCGCTTTGCCAACAAAACACTCAGAGCCTGGCGTGTTTGCCAGAAGTTGTCGTCGGTGTAAGTGCCGGTGCGCCCGTAAACGCCAAGTGTGCCGGCGCGCGTGCGAATGGTTGGGCCGCCGCCATATTCAGTCAATCGCACGCCGTTGGTATCGGAATAACGGCGATAGGATAAATCAAGCGAAGGATTGGTTTCGCGACGCAATTGACGCAGGGCCAGAGTGGCGCGGCTGGCATTGTAACCTTGGGAACCCAGTTGCAACGCCTTCTGATAATTGGCTTTGGCCTCAAACGGCTCCGAATAACGCTGCGTTTCGGCTAAAGCGTAATAGGCATCCGGGTCGCTGGGCCGCGCGGCGATAACGCGCCGTAATTCGGCCTGTGCTTCGCGTGTGCGGCCCTGGTAACTCAGCACACGGCCTAATCCGTAGCGTGCATCATGATTATTCGGATCGGCGGTTAATAACGTGCGATAGTGGCCAACGGCTTCTTCGCGCGCTTGACGGTCGCCAGAGTTGGTCAGGGCCTCCGCTAAAAATAAACGTGCTTCGATATTCTCAGCGTTGGCCGCTACAATAGGACGCAAAATCTTGACGGCCTCGCTGTGCAAACCGGCATAACCGTAAGCGCGCCCCCGGTCAATGGCCAGGTTAACATCATCAGGATAAGCCGTTACCAGGCGGTCATAAAGCGTAATCGCTTGTGTATATTGCTTGGAATAAATGTAGGCTTCCGCCAAGCCCGCATTAGCGCGACGATTATTGGCGTCGGTTTGCAAAATCGCCTGATAAAGCGCAATGCTTTCAGGAAAGCGTCGCATTCTTGCCAGAGTATCAGCCTTGCCGATTTGTGCGCTCATGTTGGCCGGATTGGAGGCCAAAACCGTATCGAACTCTTTCAGCGCTTCATCGCCGCGACTGGCATAACTAAGCGCCAGCCCCAGTTGCACGCGGCCTTTTTGATTATCCGGCTCTTGGTCAAGCGCCTTGCGATAAAGGGCAATGCTTTCATCATAACGCTTGTTGTAGCTCAGCACTTCGGCTAAGCCAAACTGGGCGTTGACATCATTGGGCGTCAGGCGCAAGGCTTCTTCCAAATCGGCAATGGCTAAGTCGTAACGCTTGTTTTGCCCGCGCAAAATGCCACGCTCTGTTAAGGCCGGCGCAAAGCGCGCATCTATTGCCAAAACTTGATTCAATTCCTGCTCGGACTCAGCGTAGCGGCCCGTGTAACGCAGCACGCGCGCCAGTTCAACACGGGTGGGCAAGTCGCCCTGATTTTTCGCTAAGGCAGAGCGATATAAATTGATAGCTTCGGGCCAGTTGCCTCGGCGCCCTACAACGTCGGCTAATTCGGCTTGTGCCTGGTAATTCTCCGGCTCCAATTCCAAAACGCGCCGATAAAGCGGCTCTGCCTGATCTTCGCGCGCGGAATAGTTATAAACGCGAGCCTTACCCAAAACCGCATCGGCATC
Organism: Abditibacteriaceae bacterium; assembly: GCA_036399215.1. Taxonomy (GTDB): domain Bacteria; phylum Armatimonadota; class Abditibacteriia; order Abditibacteriales; family Abditibacteriaceae; genus DASWNL01. Next base: position 18,944 of record DASWNL010000573.1, on the reverse strand, counting down.
TTTGGCATCAGCGGCGATTAAAGCATCCCACGCGGTTATGGCTTCATCCCAGCGCTTGGCGTAAGTGAGGGTTTCAGCGACGTTGCGCGCGATGAAGGCATCGTTAGGATAATCCTGCTGGCCGCGCTGCAAAATTTGCAAAGCCGCCGGATAATTGCGCAAGCCGGTAAACGCCTGTCCTAAGGCAGCATAAATCTCAGGAGATGGTTTTTCCGGCAGCGAACCCATCAGAGCTTCAAGTTCTTTGTCTGCTTCTTCGCCGCGATTATTATCGCTTAAAAGCTGCACGTGAATAACGCGCGCTGGCAAATTGGCCGGATCAAGTGCTAAGGCTTTTTCTGATTCAACTAAAGCTTCTTCATAGTTTTTCAAGCCACGGAGAGATTGTGACAAACCAACGCGCGCTTTAATATCGGCGGGATCAAGCAAAATCGCACGACGGAAAAAATCTACCGCTTCGCTATAACGCTGCTGGCGCCGTCGAATCTCACCTAAACCACGCAGCGCTTCGGCCTGATTGCCGGTTGCATCCGCGCCTTCTTCTACCGTTTCCTCTTCACCAGTTAAAGGTGTCACGGGATTCGAGAGATCCGGTGGTGCTACGGGAGTAATCGGTGGAGTAATAGGCGAAGTGGCTTCGGGTGCAATTGGTGTTGGAGAATCCGGTGTCGGTGCTACCGGCACCGGCGTTATTGGTATTGGCTCTGTGGGCGCGGGTGCCGAAGGAACGCTTTCTGGAGATGGAGCCGTAGGTGCAAGCGAACCGGCACCTGAACTGGCCGCATTGGGCGTGGTTGTGCCGGTAGGAGCACTTTCGACGGGTGCTTGCGCTAAAACAATGGGCGGTGCAACCGGCTGCACCAATACATTCGTTGTTGATGGAATGGCGCTGGACTGCACATTTGGAATCGAGGGATGCGCTCCAGAATCGACTAAAACGCCGCCCACCTGCATTCGGCGCGTTGTCAGACGTCGTTGAGGCCGAATGGCGCGCACAACTTTAGACCGACGGCTTTTCGCGCTGCGCTTCTTCTTGTTTTTAACCGATGTCTTGCTGCGGGCTGGAGCGGCCAACGCTTCAGTTACGGGAATTGACGAAGCGGCGCCAGCGACAACCAGCAAAACACAAAGGGCTGTCTTGCTTTGCGGCTTGCGACGGCTCCAAATGCAATATGAAGTGCTTTGTGGCATTAGTCTGCGTTCGATTGGTTGGTGCGCCATTGTGCTCATGCTTGGCATTTGGTTCAAGATACTCCTTGAAAACTTCCATTCAACAGGGTTGAAATAACTATAAATTCGACCTGACAGCATACTATCCGCCATTCTTATTGGCTTGCCTTTGTGATTCTTGCACGGCAAAGTCATGCAAGGCGCGGCGCGTTTCATCGGAAACGATTTCGCCACTGCCGGGGACACGCCGGGGCACGCTTAATGCCAGTTGCGAAACGCTTTCGGGCAGCGAGTAATTGGCCGCTTTCAAAACGTCCACAAACAAGCGTTGAGCTTCTTCCAGACGATTGCGATCTAAGTAAACCTGCGCCAATTCCAGTTTGATGGTGGCATCGTCCGGCACGCGCTGGATAAGCAATTGATACTCTTGAATACTCTCATCCACCTGCTTGAGATAGTTCAGGTTGCGTGCTAAACCGAGCCGCGCTTGCAAGTTATCGGGCTGGTTTTCCAAAACCGCACGGTAATTTTCGACAGCCTGTGCGAACTGCGCCCGCGTGGCTGATACATCAGCCATCAACAAGCGCGCCTCAACATTATTCGGGTTGCTTTCCAAAACCGATTTAGCGACAATGGTGGCATTCTCGAAACTGGCATCGGTGCCGTCGCGTCGCACGGCTAAAGTCGCATTCATTACTGTGGCTCGCACATTACCCGGCTCGCGTGTTAGAACGGCATCCACTTCTTTTTGCGCCGATTGAAACTCTTTACGGCGGATGTATGCCTCAGCCAATTGCAAATGCGCCTGGACGTTATCCGGGTCTATCTGCAAAGCGCGCTGATATAGTGCATAAGACGCTTCTTCTTGTCCCGTATCGCGCACTGCATTAGCGACTTTCACCAAATTCTCCGCTGTAACATTGGGCGCTTCGGCCAGTTGCGCCAAAAGGCGATTTGCCGCGGCAGTCTGACGAGCGCCGCGCAAAGCATAAAACAAATTGAGCGCGTCATCGCTTACTTCAATAGGCATGGCCTGCAACTGCTCGGCAAGCGCCGCCGCGCGTTCGTTCTGGCCCGTGCGCGCCGCCATCGTAGCCTGTAACAAAAGAGCCGTCTGGTTAGCCGGGTCGCGCTGCAATACCGTGCTGACCAATGGTTCAGCATCGGCGTAAAGTTGGCGGCGCATCAAAGCGCGGGCATAAGATAAAGCAATGCGGTTATCTTGTGGTGCCAGTCTTACGGCTTCGTCATAAGCCGCGCGCGCTTCGTCGAGTTGATTCAATTTCACGCGCAAATCGCCGATATTCGCCAGGGTTGCAGCCCGCGCCGCCGGTTGATCTTGCAGTTTCAGCAAAGATTCAAAAGTAGCTACAGCTGCACCGGGGCGCGCCGACATTTGCGCCACACCCAGCATATTTAGCGCTTCAACGTTATCAGGCTGCGCTTGAGTCAGAGGCGTCAGCAGCGCAATCGCTTCATCGTAACGTCCGGCCAAAGTCAGGGCACGCCCCAAACCAAGGCGGCCTTCGGGCGATTCGGGCGAAAGTTTGAGCGCCGCTTCGTATTCAGGAATCGCTAAAGCGGCCCGGTTTGAAAAGGTCAGCGCATCGGCTAAAGCAAGGCGCACTTTAAGGTTGTTTGGGTCGCTTTTGAGCAAATCGCTGTAAATCGGCGCGGCACTGGCAAAGTCGCCTTCCCACGACAGCAAATTTGCTAATCCCAGCTTGGCGCGCTGTGACTGCGGATTCAGTTGCAAAGCGCGGCTAAAAGCATCGCGGGAGCGCTGATCTCTGGCATAAGAGAGCGTTTCGGCATATTCTGTCCACACCTCGCCATTGCTGGGCTGAACCGCAAGGGCCATGCGATAAAAGCGGCCTGATTCTTCGTATTTCTTCGACCAGGCCAACACTTGCGCTGCTTGCAGGGCTGCCCCAAAATCTTTGGGATTTCGCGCCAGAATTTGCCCGTTCAAATCGGCGGCTTCCTGATACTGTCCACTAAAAGTGTAGGCATCGGCCAAGCCGCGCAATCCTTTGGGATGGTTTTTATAAGCGGCCAAAAAGCGCTTAAAACCGGCAATCGCTTCAGGATAACGCTTTAAAATCAGCAGTGTGTTGGGAATGCCATAAAGTGCATACGAGTTGGTCGAGTCAAGAGCATAGGCCCGTTGATAATTGGTCAACGCGGTGTTGAAATCCTTGGATTGCATCGCACGGCCAGCGCGGTTGACCCACGGCCAGGCCGCTGCCGCCTGTTTTCGGGACACTGCCCCTGTTTTTGGTCTTGCGGTTGCCTGTGTTACCCTTTTTTTAGCGACTGGCTTTTTAGCAACCGGCTTTTTGGCAACCAGCTTTTTAGCGGTTTTCTTTGCCGTTTTTTTCGTTGTCGGCTTAATCGTTTTCGGTTGGGGAACGGTAGCGCGCGGCGGCAAAGAAGCCGCACCGGGCAAAACGGTTTCCACATTAACCGTCGAGTTATTCGGCGTGGATGTAGCCGTCCCGGACGCACCGGGAACCGGGACAAGCGTGGCGGGAACTGTCTCATCGACTCCCGCACCTTCTGCCACCGGCGCGCCCACATCTACCGCCGGCGGTGCTACTTCACTGCCTGGCAATGGTGGGGCTGGCGCTACCGGCACTAAAGTGTCGGTAGAAGCAGGCGCCGTTGGAGCAACAGGCGCAGAAACCTCAGGAGCGGTTGGCACCTGTGGCGCGGATGGCGCTTCGGGCGCGGATGGCACAGCCTGTGCCAGCAAAACTTTCTCGTCCGTTAAATTATCTGCGCTACCCTCAAAAATCGGTGGGGCCTGGACTTCAACACGCACAGCCTCATTCAAGGGCGTGCGCGGCAAAAGCGCATCTGGGGTTGTTTCAAGCGGTTCGGATGCTTCGGATGCTTCGATTCCATCAGGCGAAGGCAGAGGCGCCGCAAAAACGCGCGTCGTCAGACTTTCGCCTTGACCAACAGGGTTGGAAGAATCATGGCCGAGCGTCACCAGAGCACGCGAAGCCCATAAGTTTTGTGCTTCGGCCAGTTGACGCGCATTTTGCAAGGCCAGACGCGCTTTCACGTTAACCGGCATGATTTCAACGACTTTTTCCCAGCTTTGCGCTGCCGCTTCCCACTGACCGTGTTCTTCCTGCCAGAGCGCCATCTCTTGATGCGCTTCACCCCAACGCGGCGCCAGATCAACGGCGCGTTGCAGTTCAGTTAAAGCCCAGGTTTCCGCTTCAGGTAATGATTCAATCAAGCCGGCCAGTTGCCGCCCACGCGCCAAAGCTACCCGCGCTGCTAAAGGAACACCTGCGGGCGCAGCCGGCAATTCGGATGACTCTATTTCAAGCGCATTAGAAGGAGCCTCTAACGGTAGGGCGTCTTCTTCAGGCACAAAAATGGTTGTCACACCTGCAACTACCGGCACAGAAGGCACAGTTGTCTCCTGCGCCGTAACATCTGATGCTTGACTTGTTTTTTCTGACGGTTTCTCCTCGGAAGCCACATCAGTAACAGCCTTGAGGCTGACTGCGGGCATGGGAGGCAATGCCTGAACCTTAGCGTTTTTCAGTTTTGGCTTTGCAATCTTCGCTAATGCACGCGTTTCCAGCCACGGATTTAGGGAGTGTTCGCTCAGGCCTTCTTTTGAATTGAGTTTTGAAGAAGTCCACCAAGGGGCATCGCCGCCTATCTCTTCGTCAAAACTGCCGTTCAAATCGTGCCCAAAGCGCACCAGGAACGGTTTTTGTATTGCATAACTGGGTGCCGGCATTTGTGCGGCGAAGCGGTTAGCACGCTTGGCTTCGTTTTGCGCTTCGCGATCCGAGGGGGAAAGTTCCAAAACCGTGCGCCATGCAATATGGGCTTCATCCCAGTGACGAGATTCGCTTTTCCAGCGTGCCCAGGCACGGCGCGCTTTAATCCACTCCGGGGCGAATTTAATGGCATGCAGCAAGTTACGTTCAATGATGGCGGCGTTGACTTCACGGGTTTCCTCGCCTTGGGCCATTAAGCGCCGCGCCCGTGACAAAGCCGCCAAAGCTGCCGCAGGAACACGCTTTTTAGGCACCGGACGGGTAACGGTTTTGTTTCTCTCTGGTGCTGCCTCTGCAGGGCTTATTTGCACCGATGCCACTAAGGGCAAAAGTAGCGATGAAGAAGCAACAAGCAATGCAGAACCAAGCCCGCGCCTTGTGCCCGTAATCTTTTCAGCGAGTGAGCGGTTTGGAGCCGGAGAAATTGTCGAAGAAGCATCTTGAGGAAGAATAGTCATCACCTCAGAAAGATTCGCCTCGGAAAGGTTCGTTTCAATGGTCATTTGTCAAGTGTTTCATCCAGTGAACTGAATCGAATTCTCCTGTTTGAAAACATTGTTCAGCACAGGTTGATAGTAATTCCAATAATACTTCATCGAGAACGGCCCGGCGCGGTGGCCGAGGAAATAAGCAATGCCGCCGGTTGAAGGCGCGATTTCAGCAAAGCGCGGCACAAGCGAGTAATCCGAGGCATCGCCCGCAAAATATAAGGAGCGCAACGTCTCGCCTTCGCGGTGAGCCACCAAAGCCGGCAGCGTAATGGTCACAATCTCAGTATTACCTTCATCTGGCCGCAGGGCGGTGGCGGGAAAGCCCGCCGCTTCCAAACGGTCAGCCGCCACTTTCTTCACACGCAACTTATACCAGGCCAAAACACGACTATTCGGCGCGGCCTGCACCACATCAAACCAGTAGTGATAGGGAACGGAATCCGCCACATCGGTGAGCAACGGATCGCTGCCTGCCTCGCCGGAGCCAGCTTTGTGAATCATCGCCACTCGATTGATGTCGTTGTCCGCTAACTCTTCCTGTTTGATAACAATGGGTTCCGAGAAGGGATTATCCTCGACTTGTTTGGTGTCGGGATTATAAACCTGATCGGCGCCATCACGATAGAACACAAAGCGTTGGCCATAAGGCACATAATCCGGGCCTTTGTTAAGGTCTTCGGCTTCGGCATCGCGCACGCTTTTCCACATCTGATAGTCGTATTCACGTTCTTGCTCGATGTGATCCACAAAGCGGCCATACCAACCACGATAGGTCACGTGCAAAAGCTTTTCAACCTGGCGGCGGGCATTCGTTGCCGGGCGGTTGCCCGCATAACCCTGCACCAATTGGCCCAGTTTCGCCAATTCCTGCTTATGGCGCTGAATGCGCTCTTTGGTGTCAGAAACCTGCTCTTCCAAATCGGCAATGCCGGCTTTGTTGTTATAACGGCGCGCCAGGGCCAAGTCCTTCTGGCGCTTGGGCAGTTCGACTTCTTGCAGGTATTTTAAGCCTTTACGCGTTTCATCCAAGCCCTTCTGCGCCAATCGTTCTTCATCATTGTTGGTGAACTGAGTGGCATTGGAAATCGAATTCCATTCGGCGATAACGAGGCCGTTGGCATTGTAAAAATCAGTAATCGGCTTCACATCTTCGGGCTGGATGCCGCGAACGGGATTGCGATAACGCACATAACGGTCTTTACGGTAATCGCGCTCAACAAACTCACCGTTCGTATCTACTAAAAACAATACTCCAGGCGCGTTTAAAGTGCCGGGCGCATTCGGAGTGCCGGGCAGAGGCCGATCTTTACCGACTGAAAGCAAGTCGCGCACATCGCCTTTGCCTACTCTCTGCACATTGGTTGTGGTCTCTGCCGCTTCCTTGGTGTTTTCTACTGTCCCCTCATCGGGAACCGTTTCAGGTTGCGGCACGAAACCATAATAATCCGTGGCAAAGTTGTAACTGGATGGTGCATTGCGCTGGTTCTCAGGATAAATCCTGCCATTATGCTGCACCTTCAAGAAGTTCAAAGTCCAGGTCAGCACACGATGCTCCTGATAATCGCGGCCTACGGTGCGATCCAACAAATAGACATTGGATCGAATCGGGCTTTGCATCGCCCAATGGCCCATCGTAAATACGCCGGCTAATAAGCCCAGTGTGGTAAGAATCGCCAAAATCAGCGCCATGTGACCGGTGGCCGAGGGCCGCCGCTCTACGCGTGGTGGAGGTGTAACGCCACGCACGCCGGTAATGGGAACACCACCGGCAGTTGCTGTTCCCGCCGGGAGGGGGCCGGTTCTCTGCGAAGCAGGCACATCGAAATAACGCTCATCGCGGGTGCGCACCGGCTTGTTCAAGCGAAAGATGCCGGACAAGAGGAAGACATGATAGAGCGCCCACAACGAGTTAATTGCCATCGCCGAGTCATTACGCGCCGTGCCTGTAATGAACGCCTTATACATGCCATAAAGAAAGGCAATCGCCGATAAAACCAGCATCAGCAATTGCGGCCATAAGGCTAACCAGCTCATGCGGCCTTTTTCACCCTTGGGCGTTACGCCGAAAGGCCGTTTCAAGCCGAACAAGCCAGAAAAGGCGCCGGCCAGGTGAACGGGAAAGCAAAGAAAATTGACCTGCTGGCCAAGCAACATATCCGTCAGCTTATAACCGCGCTGTTCCATGCCCGTATAAAACATGTTCATCGAGAAGATGAGATACGGAACGAACAACATCAAGTAAGTGAATACGTCCTGGCGCAACGGCTTGATGCCGAAAAAGATGTAAAGCAACGGCAAAACGATGAAGATAAAGTTAATCAGGCCGACCCAGTAGTAGTTGGTGGAGAGAAAGTATTCCCACCACTGCCCCAACTTCATGCGCTGTGGGCCGCCAAAAAAGGTCTTCAGCAAGTTCCAGCCGGTTTTCACGCTGCCAAAAGCCCAGCGCTGCTGCTGCGTAAAATACGCTGCCAAAGTTTCCGGGCCAAGGCTGTAAGCATAAACCTGATTATAATAAGCGCTATCCCAACCTTTGGCGTGCAGGTTAATCGAAGTAGCAAAGTCTTCGGTTACAGTTGAATCATCCATGCCACCGACATCCAGCAACGCTTCGCGCCGCGCGATGAAGTTGGTGCCGCAGCAAAAGGCCGCTTTCGAGTAGCTCTTACCTTCGCAGATGTATTCGTAAAACACGTTCTGCTGGCGAGCCGCGGCTAAGGCCACATTGGAAATATCCACGTTGGCGTAATGCTGTGGCGTTTGCACAAACGAAAGTTTGGGGTTCTCTTCAAGAATCGGCACTAAGTCGCGCAGGAAGTTATGCGCCGGAACGGCGTCCGCATCGAAAATGGCGACGTATTTAGCCTGGCCTTCTTGCAGATACTCATTGATAGCCCCGGCCTTATAGCCTTTGCGATTGGTGCGTTGGCGAACGGCAATGCCATAGCGCGCGGCTAATTCACGCATTGCCACGCGGTTTTCCTCGCGTGTAGAGTCGTCTAAAATGACGATCTCTTTGTTGTCGTATTCCATGTTCGCCAAAGCGGCGATGGTTTCCTCGACAACTTCAGGCGGCTCATTAAAAGTCGCTAATAGGCAGGCAACGCGCGGAGCGGCATGGGGCGTAAAGGCGCGGCGGCGCACTTCGTTGTAGCCCCACGACGCTTTTACCATCGAGTTCGCATAGCCCAGGCTATGCACCATGATATAAAGCGTGCCAATCATCAAAAAGATGGAGGCAATACGGTCAATCAGGCTGTAACCCGGCGCGAAAAACGCCATGCCCATAAAAACCAGATACAACAACATGAAAAACGACGCTGACCAGGTAAAGATCAGCAATCGTCGCCGCGTGGGCGTCATGGGCGGGCGTGACGTGCCCGGCACCGGGGCGCCACTTTCAACAAAGACGGTGCGCGTGCCTACACGCTCGCGCCCGGTTAGTGGTGTTACAACAGCGCCTTCGTGGATACCTTCACGAACGCCTTCGGGAGTCCCCGATGGGGGAAGGGGCACCTCACGCGCTTCGCGGGGGTGCATTTCAGGATTCTCGGTTGCCATTCGCAAACCTCATGTAATCGAAATCAAAAGCTCAAACTCAAACGATAGAGAGTGGTCACCGTAAAAACTAAAATGTTAAAGAGGTGATCAACAAACAACAGTAGAGTGATAATAACGGCAAATTTCACTCTACCAACGGCACCAAAGCCAACCCTAAATTACACCACGAACTACTTGGAAAGGGTAACGCGATAGGTATGAATTGGCAAGGCAACTTATACCTTATCAGGCTGCTTTCAGACCGTGCGACATCAGACTGCACTTTTCATACCACTTTGTATCGAATTAGCTCACTTTGTTAAATACGCGAAAAAACAAGCTCGTATAACACCTATAAATGGGTGCCCGGCCCAAACCATCGTAACAACTATTTCGCAACTATTTAAAATCCGTTTTAATATAGTCAAGTCAGAGCACATTCCAGTGGAATGATATTTCCGTTTTGTTCATCCCCTGACTGCTTCTACTTGTTGCGCGCATCAAACTGTTCGGTAATCATCGGAGTCTGGTTTTCCACAAGGAAAATCTTGCCCCAAAGCAATCTGGCGATACTTCCTCAACGGCGGCTCCTCTCGTCGAAATCGCCTATCTGACCTTATCGCGCGGATGCGCACCTTTATGAAGCGAAGCGCAACGGCAACAATCGTATCGTTTAATTTTGTCGTTTAGTTCCTGCCTAAATTGCACTTCATCGTAAAAGACAGGCTCCCAACACGATTAGTCGTTTCACTGCCCGGCACTTTTTCAAAACCAACACGCCGATAAAGCCGCATCGCAGCATTGTCTTCGCGCACACTGAGGGAAATTGCCCGGTGACGCTCTCGCCCGGTCTGCAAAACTTCATTCAATAAGCGAGTGCCGATTCCCTCTCCACGTCGCGAAGACACAATCGCCATCGCCAGTTCCGGCACATCATCAGCAATCCAGCCAAACCCTTTATCGCTATGAGGCCATAAGCGCAGCCATACTGCGCCAATAGCCTTGTTTTGCTCATCAAAAGCCACAAAACCACTATCTCCACTTCTGCCCCACCCGACCACATAGCGCGCCAGTTGAGGATTTTCGCGCACTCTATCAATATCCTCTTCATGCGCGGCCAGCATGAGGAAAGGCCAGAGCAACGCTTCGTCATTCGGAGTGAGAGGTCGAATTTTCATGCAGAGAAAGAGCGAAAAACCGGCGCGCTAAAATGACGGCGGCAAAGTCATCAACCGGTTCGGGCGGTTCTTGCAAGGACAAAGGTAAAAGGCGGCGCCAGCCGTGCGGTGGATGAGTTTGCCAGTAAAGCGCACGAGCTTCATAAGTCGAATGACTTTCGTTTATAAGAGAGATTTCAACTTCCGGCAACCATTCTTCGATTTTTGCGCGCCACTGCGCTGAAGCCGTTGAATCTCCCAAAACAACCTGCGAAAAACTCCACGTTTGCGACAATTCTTCTATAACTTCGCCCATTTGTCCTGCTGCTACGACACGCCGCCAGAGAATCTTTTCACTTTGGCCTTCACGCGTAACTAAGGCCACACCGCACTTATCACGGCCCGGATCAATAGCCAGCACAAGGGGCACAAGAGGGAGATTCATGCGGCGCAAAACTAAAGTTTGGCAGACGAAGTTGTGGGATTTATGATTTCAAAACGCACGCGTAGTTGGTCAATCGTAGTTAAATCGTCATCGGCCAACAAGCGCACTTCAACGGGCTTGCCCATAGCCTGAACGCGGCGCAAGGCCTCGAAAAGCCGCTCGTTGGTGCCATCAGCGTAAAGCTTGGCATCACCACGCAAAATCGGCACGACAGCGCGTTTTATTGCTTCGCTTTCACCGACATTCAGCAAGCCATGCAGTAATTGATTAAAAATTTTCGCATCGCTTTGACCACCGTCAATCACTTTGCGAGCGATAACTTCGTCGCGCGCAAAAGCCAGGCGCGCTTGAAACACAATAAAGGCGCATTGAATTTCGGTTTCGGCCTTAGCATGATTGCGCAAGGCACTTAAGCGCACTGAAACCGGAATCCGTGACGCTTCAAGAAATTGTGCAAGGGAATTGATGATAACTTCCTGGGGCAATTCCTGGGGCAGTTCTGCACTGGGCCTAATCAACAGCAATTTAATGGTGCGCCGGCTGTTCTCTTTTGAAACTTCATCGCGACCTTCGGCCAGCATGGCACGCAATTGAGGCGCGATTTGGGCGGCTCGCAGGCGCGGCACAATCAGGCGATCTGCGTAAACCGCACCTTCAGGCACGTCAATGTCGCCGCGCGAAGGCTGGGCCAATTGGATTTGCAGTAGTTTTAGCTGATTGATGTCGCTGTCCAGCGCTTCTTTTTGCGACTGTAACAGTTTGATTTCCTGCGTCCGCTCATCAATTTGCGCCCGTAATTTGCCCGTTTCTATGATAAAGGCTTCCGCTTCGCGCAAATAAGTGGCGCGGTCTTGAGCCAACTGGCCCTGCACCTTTTTCAAATTGCCCTGTGCTTCTCGCACTCGACCTTGAGCCTTCTGCAAATCGCCTTGCAAATTTTTCAAGTCTACTTGCGCTAACTTTAATTTCTGGTTGACCGTTCCCAGTTCGCCTTGCTTCTTCTGTAAATCACGTCCGGCTTTTTCCGCGCGGTTGCGGGCAGTTTTTTCACCGGCACGGGCTTGCCTTTCACTGCTACGGGCAACACGCTCGGCGCTTCGCGCACCTTGCAGTTGTTCTTGTTTTTGATTCAGGTCGTTCAGGGCTTTTCCGTATTTATCATGAACTTGCCTGTATTGCTTTTGCGCGGCAGAGGCACTGTTTTTGGCGGCAGAGGCTTGTTGTTGGGCACTTTTTACTTCGCCTTGCAACAATTTCTGCTCGGAGCGGAGTTGTTGATTGCTCGCGCGCAGTTGCCTGTTATCCGCCTTCTCTTTATCGTAGCGCAACAGTGCGCCACGCAGGCCACTATTAGTAGCGAGCAGCACGCCGAAGGTGAACAGCATGATAACGACACTGGAAGTCATCGTCATCAGCGTAGCCGTCTGGCGTGGCCGAAGACCAAATAAAGTGACGCGCTTCTTTCCTAATTTTTTGCCGAGATTGTCCGACCAGTAAGCGATGACACAAGTCGCCAGGGCCAGGCCAATCAAGAGAAACAGCGGTGTAGACATTTAAGTTCAACGTTCCAAGTTCCAGGGTCAAAGTGAGAAACCTTGAACCTGGAACTTATTCTTGCCCGAAATAAACGCGGCGGGCTTCTTCGTCGGCTAAAAGCTCCTGCGAAGTTCCCTGCGCGATAACGCGGCCTTCGGACAAAATGTAGCCGCGATCAATGATGCGGAGAGTTTCCATTTCATTATGGTCGGTAATCAGCACGCCAATGCCCTGATCACACAAACGGCGCACAATGGTGCGAATCTCCTGGCGCACAATCGGGTCAATGCCGGTGAACGGCTCATCGAGCAGGATAAAAAACGGGTTAGTTGCTAAAGTGCGCGCGATTTCCACGCGACGCCTTTCGCCACCGGACAAGCGCATTCCCAAAATGCGGCGCTTGTTAATCAGACCAAACTCGCCCAACAACTGTTCGCAGCGCGCTTCGCGCTCTGATTTGGATAGGGGCATCAACTGCAAAACCGCGCGCAGATTATCTTCAGCGCTGAGTTTGCGAAAAACCGACGATTCCTGCGCTAAATAGCCTACGCCGGCCCTGGCGCGTTGGTGCATCGGCCAGTGCGTGATGTTTTGCTCGCCCAGATGGACGGCGCCGCCTTCGGCGGGCACCAAACCCATAATCATGTAAAACGAAGTCGTCTTGCCCGCGCCGTTAGGGCCAAGCAGGCCCACCACTTCTCCGCGCTGCACTTCGATGGATACGCCATCCACCACCACGCGCCCGTTGTATTGCTTGCGCAACTTGCTGGCGACAATCGCTGCGGGCGTGCCATCTTTAAACAGCAACGGATTGTTATTTTTTAAGGGAGGCGGAGAAGGCATCTTAATTGACGATTGACGATTGACGATTGACGATTGACGATTGACGATTGACGAGCAATATATTCGTAACTCGCCAATTGTAATGCGTCACTTAAAATTCATCTATTTTAAAACCGGGCAATTCGATTTGTGGTTGTTGCTCTTTGCCGGTTAATTCAATGTTAAGACCGCGCGCCAAACTGCCGGCTTCGGGTGCATAGGAGATAACAGCCTGCTCACTGGAAAACTTATAATCAGTGGGAGGCGTAGCTTGATTTGTAGTTTGACCCTCGGTGGCAATCAGGCGATAAAAGCCTTTGACATCGCCTTCAAAAATCAAGACGTTTTTGGCCAGATCCGCCGTAGCGGCGTTGGCCTCCACTTCGAGATAATTTGGCCTGCCAAACATGATTTTATTGGTTGATTCTGCCGGTTTGGTATCGGGTTTAGTTTCAGCTTTATTATCGGGTGGCAAATCCAGTTTCATTCGCGCGCGGCCTGTCGTTTTAATAGCGGCGATTTCGCCGTTCGTGGCGCGGCTAATGCTTAGCTCATCGGCACTGACATCAAACTTCATCGTGCCTTCACCGCTTGAAGCGGCACGCGCATTACCCGTAAAGCGCGCCTGCCCATCGGCTTGCCGCACACTGGCACGTTGCGAAGTGACAACAACCGCCCCCAAATTTAATCCGTTGTTCAACGCGCCGGGCGCAGCGATTTTAGCCATCGCCGGAATCTCCAGGCGCACGCCTAAAGTGCCACCATCTACATCGGCATCCAATCCATTCTGGGTTTGGCGCAACTGGGCGTTTTGCGCCGTCATGGTAATTGGTTTGGCACCGGGTGCTGCTTTTCCTGGCGTTGGCACATCTACGCGCACGCCTTGAGCATCGCCTTTGATGTCCGCAATTAGTGCAGTAGCCGCATCAGGTTGCGAAGTAATTTTTACGGTTTGGCCGCGCAACTGGTTGCGTGGGCCATCGCCGCTTTGAAACCAGCCATCTACGCCGCCTTTAAGCGTTAATACCCGCGCCTTGTCACCACGATCCAGAGTGGCATCGTCGCACCTGGCTTCGATGCGAAAAGGCGCGCCGTTTTTCTGTGACAGGCTTACTTTAAAAATTACATTGCCGCTCGCCGTCGCGCTTTTAAGGCCCATATCACCTTTAGAGTCTTTGTCGAATTTAAACTCGATGTTGTTACGTGCAGCAACATCGAGTTGAGGCAACTGAAAGTGTGCGGGCCGCGCTGCTGAGCCTTCGAGTTTGAGGCCAATTCTTTCATCACCCCAATTGCCAATGACCTTAGCCGCCTCAACTTTGGGTGAGGAGCTATCATTTTTTACTTGTTGGGCCATTGCAGTTGTTGTAATAAAGGTTGCTGCAATGAGATTAAGAGAAGAAATTTTATTTTTCATGAAGCTTATTTCAGGATACCATAGGAAGATTCGACAGAATTTAGAACAACTCTTTGCCCTTAAGGGCAGGCATGCTAATCGTGCCCTTCACATTGGTAATCTCCGCTTGCTCCAGATTCAAATTCGCCACAAGCGATTGGCCCCGCATCACACTGCCCCGCCCATCTTTATAAACCACACCGCCACTGGCGAAAACTTTATTGGACGCTTTATCATAGCGTGCCGAAGGCGCTTGCAAAGTGGCGCCGTTAGCGTGTTTCACCTGGACATGGCCTGTTAAAACCGCCTGATGTCCCTTGTCATCGCCATCAAACTTATCCGCCGACAAATGGAGATCGCTGCGTCGTGCCCGCACGCCGCCACGCGCCTCAATTTTGCCCCCGCCCCATGTCACACGCGCAGCGTGAACCACTCCCCTGGCATTCTGTGCCCTAACGCCGCCTGAAGCAACGATGCGCCGTTTGGTTTCGCTATCGGCATTAGTCGCTTCCACACGTCCGGCAGAAACCGTCAAATCGTTTTGCTTAAATGTAATGCCGCCATTGGCCGACACCTGCAAAGCGCCTTTTTGGTTCAGGTTGCTCGCTTGTGCGCGGTTGGCTTTCAACAGCAAATTGCCCTGCACTAATGTCACGCCGCCACTGGCGACGGCGCGCGTGCCGCGATTGAAAACAGTGGCCTGACCGGCGCGCAATGATGTGTTGCCCTTGGTCAGATGAACGGCACCCAATGCTTCGGCACGCGCGAAATTATCCCATGAATCAATGCGTGTGGCGCGTAAAGTAACGTCCTCCTTGCTAATCGTCACGCCGCCATTTGCCCCGGCGCGCGAGAAGCCTTGCGAGGCGCTAACGCTTTGCGCCGTTAAGCGCACTCCCTCGCTTTGCAACGTCACATCGCCACGAGCAACAGCATTTTGCAACTTATCATCGCATTCGATGCTGCCGGCACGCAAAGAACCATTATTTTTGGTTAAGGTCACACCACCGCGCGCGTTTAACCGCCCCGTGCCCCAGTTATAAGAAACGCTGCCCGCGTGCGCTTGGCCTTGAGGCGCTTTGATTCGCACATCGCCCGAAATTGTGCCGATTTTCCCAGATGTGTCAGCATCCAGCCGCGCACCGCTAAGCGTTGTATTCTCATGAATCGCCGTCACGCCGCCGCTTGCGCTGAGGCGATGCTCTTTCCAGTTCCAAAGCGCGCTGGGCGCTGCGAAGTTACCTTGTGGCACCGTTGCTTTGATGCCGCCGGAAAGCTGTGCGTTGGCTAAGCCTATATCTGCCGTCAGTCGCGGCGCCGTTAATTTTACGGTTCTCGCGCCTTCGCCCTGGGTCAGCGTCACACCGTTTTTGGCGACCAGGCGACGTGCCGTGACATCAATTTCGGCGCTCCTGGCCTGCATCTGGACTGTTCCGAAAGAAGCGCTTCTCAAAGGGCGTTTGGCACTCTTAGCAGCCTGGGCAATGGCTTGCGCGGCGGTTTTGGCGGTTACGCCACCGCTTAGTGTCAAATGCACTTTTTCATTGGCATCGCGCGTCAATTGCATTTTTCCACTACGGAAGGTTGTTTCCGGCACGCCTTCGCGGTAAAGCGTGGCGTGCGCGCCGGTTAAGGTCGCTTTGAGTTCGCTGCCTTCCTCGCTCTGTGATTCGATTTTTTCGGCACCGATTGTCCACAAAGGTCGCCCCTGATTGTCATTACCCGATAGCTCGCCGCCTTCAAATGTTGCATCGCCTAAGCTTTCGGTTAATTTATCTTGAGCCTTGCGCTCAACTCTTTTGGCGGTTGTCTTCAATTGCTCTTGCGCGATCTCTTCCGGCGAGCGACGCAAGGTGAAATAAGTGACTGCCCCGATGAGAAGCAGAAAAATACCAGCAAAGATTGAAAAGTAATTGCGACGAGTTTCCATGAAAGTTTTAGAGGCAGATTACCCCTCACCCCAACCCTCTCCCCACTTGGGAAGGGGGAGGTCTTTAACGCGCGAAGCGATATTTAATCAGTGTCCATGCCGCACGCAGGCCATCCTGCACAGCACGGATTTTCTTACCTTCCAACTCGGTGCGCGGCGCATACGAAATCGGCACTTCATAAATGCGCACGCCGCGTCGCCGTAAGCGTGCCGGAATTTCAAAATCGAGTTCAAAGCCGCTGCCTTTAAGTGGCAGCGATTGCGCTAAATCGCGGCGCATCAATTTATAACAAGTCGCCACATCCGAAAGGGGCGAAGCGTATAAAACCCGAAACAAAATCGAAAGCCCAATGCGCCCGTAGTAGAATGAAGTATGCGGCATTCCCTGCCGCGCGGCTGTGCCCTGCTTAAGACGCGAACCAAAAACCGCTAAGCGCTTTGGCGAACGCTCGGCAACCGCCAGCAGTTTCAAGTAATCCTGCGGATCATATTCGAGGTCAGCATCCTGCACGATAACCCACTCGCCGCGCGCTAACTCCAACGCACGTCGCACGCTGGAGCCTTTGCCCTTATTTTCCGCTTGTAACACGATGCGCAAGCGCGCGGTGCCATTTTTGTCTTCGGCTTCACCCGAATCGAGCAGCGCCTGCAACTCTTGACGCGTGCCATCGGTCGAGCAGTTGTCCACGATGATAATCTCTTTATCAACCGGCACTTCCTGCACGCGCCGCAATATTTCGCGCAGCGTGGCGCGCTCATTATAAACCGGCATCAAAACGCTGAGTTTCATTGAAATTCAAACCAAAGTTTGCCACTCGAAGATATTCATCAGCACAAGGCCAAAAAGCACAAGGCCGAAAATCAACGCCGTAATAATACGGGCGCTACCCGTAAAAACCGCGCGCCAGGCCAAGGCACTGAAGATGCAAAATGGCAAGAGTGCCGGGTGAAGATAGCGCGCCTGACCACCCGAAAAATGCCCATAGGCAAACTGCGCCCATCCCAGGAAAATGAAGAGCACGCCCAAACCCCACCAGCGCGCTGCGAAAGAAACGCTCGGTGGCGAGTCATCTTCCTGTCGCAGGCGCAATAGGCCAAAGACGATGGTTATCGTCGCTAAAACGCAGATTAAAGCGGGGGTCAGTAATAAAGGGGGAAACGGTTGAGGTGTCAGAGGCTTGAGTGCGCGCGCTGCACTATCCGGCCCACCGAAGAAGCCCCAACAAGTGCAAAACAGAATTAGTAAAATGCCGCGCGCGTAGGTGAATAAATCAACGCCAAATTGGCTAAAAAAGGGAAAACCCTTTGTGCCCTCTGTCGCGGCTTTGGAGAAGGCCATATAGCCCAACGGGTCGCCGTAAAGCATTTGGTTGCGAATAAAAAGCGGCAAGGCGATGATGAAACCGACTATTGCCACTATCAACGGCGCTGGAAGTCCTTTCCAGCGCCCCGCAAAACCTCTTTGATGCAGTTGCCATGCGGCGCCTATGGCAACTATAGCAACAGGCAGAGTTGTCGTCTTCGTCCATAATCCTAAAGCAGCGAAAACTCCGGCCCAGATTGCATCGCGTGCCGCCCAACCAGTGGTTGCGCCGCGCGCTATGGAGGAAAACAAAGCGGCACAGAAAAACCCTGCCGCACTATCGTTACCGGTGGAAGCACTGACACCTAAATGCAAGGGCCAGAGAGCCGCGAAGCCGATTGCCATCCATTGCAATTGCTTATCTTGCGGCCATAAAAGGCGCACTGTTTGAGCGATGAAAAACAACGTCCCTAAACCAAACAACGCCGAAATAGCGCGACACCAAAGAAACAGATCACTGCCTGTAAAAAGCCAGGCGCCGGGTGTGCAAAACACGTAATACAAGGGCGGCTGATGAAATTCATAACCGTATCTCGGCGGCGCGGCACTATGGAAAATCGGCAAGGCGTTTTGCTCGGCAATATATTTAACGTAATCCACATGCGCTACTTCATCGGGCGCGTTACCGGGCGGCACCTGTAAAATTAGAGCACCGACGAGAATAAGATAAAGCAGAGCTAACGCGGGAAAAAAGCGATTCATGAAAGTTAGCGAATACGATAAACGCGGCAGCCTTTTTCCTCGAACAGGAGTTCAACCAGGCTTTCCTCTACCGCCTGTTGTATCTGCGGAGGCGGGCCGCCGAAAGCAGGGCGAGTATTCCAGAAAATATGCGTGGCGCCCTGCGCTTTTAGAGCCTTGATAAAATCAGCGCCGTTTTTGATTTGGGCGTAATCAATGAGGTTGTTATGCGGGTCATCGGCCCAGAAGTAATCGCGCTCTAAGTAAAGCGTGCGCGGCTCGCCGTAAACCGCAAAACGCGCCTTTTCCGGCGTTTCTGTTGACGCGCGACGCATGGCGTCATAAGGCGCAAAGGAGCGCGACAAATACTCTTGCGGTGTGACAAAACCGAATGTTACATCTAAAGCGCTCAAGCCATCTTTTAAAGTTAGAATCGGCGTGAGCAGAAACCACAAGGTCAGGCATAAAGTGCTAATCATTTTCAAAATCTTGCTGCGCGAAAGGCACTTTTCTATCATCCAGCCGCAAGGCAAACATAATAAAGCAAATGCCGGCACTAAATAACGCAAATACTGGCCGGTTAGGAACCAAAACAGGCTGTAAA
>DASWNL010000572.1:0-7625 GCA_036399215.1 Abditibacteriaceae bacterium | reverse complement strand
AAAGCCGTGCGCGAAAATTGTGGCGTCTTTGATGTGTCGCACATGGGACAATTGAATGTCTCTGGCCCTGGCACAACCGAAGCCCTTAATAAAATCGTTTCCGCCGACTGGAAAGATTTACCTTTAAATCGCGTGGCTTATGCGCTTTTGCTGAACGAGCAAGGCGGCGTGATTGACGATATTATGGGCTATCGCACGGGCGAAGACGATTGGTTGGTCATTGTAAACGCTTCCCGTGCTGCCATAGATGAAGTGCATTTCCGTGCGCACTTGCCGAAAGAGATTCAAATCAACAATCACTACGAAAATCAAGCGATGATCGCAGTGCAAGGGCCAAACAGTGCTGCACTTTTGCAGCCCTTATGCGAGACAGATTTATCTCAGGTGAAATGGCGTGATTGTTTGAATACAACTGTTGTCGATACATCTGTATTTATCGCACGTGGCGGCTATACCGGCAGCGATGGCTTTGAGATTATGTTTTTTGGTGAAGATGCACCGCAAGTATGGCGCGCGTTATTACAAGCGGGCGCGACGCCTTGCGGTTTAGGAGCGCGCGATGTTTTGCGTTTGGAAGCGGGATTGCCGCTTTACGGCCATGAACTGGACGAAGCCTGGACACCTTATGAAAGCGGCGTTGGCTTCGTGGCGAAAATAAATAAGCCCGATTTCATTGGGCGTGATGCCTTATTAGAAAAACAAACGCCCGCGCATCGCATTCGCGCTCTGAAAATGGAAGGCAAGGGCATTCCACGCGAGGGTTATCCGGTGATTCGGGACGGCTTGCAGGTGGGTGAAGTGACTTCCGGCACTATGAGTCCGACGATTGGTAGTGGTATCGCCTTGGCCATGTTGCCAAATTCAATAAATGTAGGTGATGAGGTGCAAGTGCAGATTCGCAATGCTCTTCATCCGGCACACATTGTCAAACCGCCGTTTGTGGCTCACCAGAGCAGGAAATAGGCAGAGACTAAAATCGCTATCACTCAACGCAGCGATAAAATTTCATTCGTAGTATTCGCGTCAGCGACAAAGGAAACTGAGGTCATGGAATTTCCCGCCGAATTGAAATATGCTTCCACCGACGAATGGGTGCGCGTTGAGGGCGATGTCGCCACGGTTGGCATCACCGATTACGCGCAACATGAACTGGGCGAAGTGGTTTATCTGGAACTGCCCGCCGTGGGCAATAACGTTAAAAAAGGCGCCGCCTTTGGTGTTGTCGAATCGGTCAAAGCCGTTTCCGACTTGAATTCGCCGGTTTCAGGCCAGGTTATCGAAAGCAACCTGCCCCTGGCTGATGAACCAGGCGGCATCAACGAATCGCCCTATGAAAACGGCTGGCTCATCAAAGTGCGCCTGGCTGATGATGCTGAAATCAATGATTTGATGGACGCCGAAACCTATAAGAGCTATCGTTCTTAAATGCAAAATTAAAAATGCAAAATGTAAAAACACTTTTACATTTTGCATTTTTAATTTTTAATTCTTATGCCTTACGCTGCTTTTACTCCACACGACATCGAAGCGATGCTCGAAGCCATCGGTATCGCTTCCATTGACGAACTATTTGCTGATATTCCCGCTGAACTGCGCGATAAAGCTACACCAGGTCTGGGCGTGGCTCTCTCCGAACTGGAAACGCGCCGCAAAATGGCTGGCCTCGCGGCGAAGAATCTCAATTTTGATCAGGCGGCCTGTTTTTTAGGTGCGGGCAGTTACGATCATTATATTCCCGCTGTTGTGCCGGCTATCGCTTCGCGCGGCGAATTCGCTACGGCTTATACGCCCTATCAGGCCGAATCTTCGCAGGGCACTTTGCAGGTAATCTATGAGTTTCAAACGCTGCTTTGCCAACTCACGCAAATGGAGATGGCCAACGCCAGCTTATATGACGGCGCCACAGCTTTGGCCGAAGCGGTTCTGATGGCCCAGGCCGCTACCAAACGCAAAAGAATCTTGCTGCCGCGCGCTGTTTCTCCCTTTTATCGCCGCGTGGCACAAAGCTACACGCAAGGTTTGGATATTGTTCTCGACGAAGTGCCCTTTGCCGATGGTGTCACGGATTTGGAAGCCATCAAAAGCAAAATGGGCGATGATATAGCCGCCGTTGTAGTGCAACAGCCGAACTTTTTTGGTTGTTTGGAAGAGGTGCAGGCGCTTTCTAATTTAGCGCATGAAAGCGGCGCGCTTTTGATTGCTGTTTTTAATCCTATTTCTTTAGGCATTTTGCCGCCGCCGGGCGCTTATGGCGCGGACATCGCCGTTGCCGAAGGCCAGAGTTTGGGCATCGCTTCACAGTTCGGTGGGCCGGGTGTTGGCTTGTTTTGCTGCCGCCAGAAATTTGCACGCTTAGCGCCGGGACGTTTGGTGGGCACCACCAAAGATGATAAAGGCCGCGATGGTTTCGTGCTGACATTGCAAACCCGCGAGCAGCATATTCGCCGCGAAAAAGCCACCAGCAATATCTGCACGAATCAAGCATTATGCGCGCTGTTAGCGACGATTTATCTCAGTGCTATTGGCCCGCGTGGCTTGAAAGAAGCCGCCGCGCAAAGCTACCACAAGGCACACTTTGCCGCCGGGCAAATCGGTAATCAGGCCTTTAAGGCTGCATTCTTTCACGAATGGGCCGTGAAAGTGAATCGTCCTGTTGCCGAAGTAAATTCAAAACTGCGCGAAGCCGGTATCATCGGCGGCTACGATTTGAGCCGCGATTATCCCGAACTCGAAAATACCATGCTGCTCTGCTGCACCGAAAAACGCACGAGGGAAGAAATCGAGCAACTGGCGGCGATTTTAGACTAAATGGGCTGGGCTGCGCATTACATTGCCTTGTTAAAAGCGGGCGAAACCGTGCAGTTTCGTCCGCGAGGCGATTCTATGCGCGGCAAAATCAACTCCGGTCAGCTTTGCACAGTTGAGCCGGTTGATGCTACGACATTGCAAGTTGGGGACATTGTATTGTGCAAAGTGCGCGGCGCCGAATATCTGCATCTGATTAAAGCTATTAAAGGCCAGCAGTTTCAGATTGGCAACAATCGCGGCGGCATTAACGGCTGGATTAGCGCCCATGCTATCTTCGGCAAATGCACAAAAGTTGAGTAATAGATTGAAGAACCATGCGTGAAAAACTGCTTTTTGAACTTTCCGATCCCGGACAATATAACGATTATTTAGCGCCCTTAGATGTGCCCGAAGTGGCGTTTTCTTTCGCCCAGCGCGAGACTTTGCCGCTGCCCGAAGTGGATGAGCATTCGCTTGTGCGCCACTTTACCAATCTGTCGAAGATGAACTTTTCGATTGATACCGAGTTTTATCCGCTTGGCAGTTGCACCATGAAATACAACCCGAAACTCAACGAAGCCATCGCGGCTTTGCCGGGTTTCGCGGGCGTGCATCCCTTGCAGGATGAGGCGACGATTCAGGGTTGGTTAGAGGTGCTGTTTGAGGCGCAGAATGTCCTGGCGAAAATCGCCGGCCTGGATGCGGCGACGGTGCAGCCTTTAGCAGGCGCGCAGGGCGAATTTGCCGGTTTACTTATGATTCGCGCATACCATGAATCGCGCGGCGAACTGACTAAGCGCACGCGCATTGTGGTGCCCGATTCGGCACACGGCACCAATCCGGCGAGCGCGGCGCGTTGCGGCTTCTCAGTTACTTCAGTGGCTTCGGATGAACACGGCTGCGTGGATTTAGAACATATGCAGGCGGCAATGGGCGATGATGTGGCGGCGGTGATGATTACCAACCCGAACACCCTCGGCGTTTTTGAAAAGGACATTCAAAAGCTAACCAAAATGGCGCACGACAACGGCGCACTGGTCTACATGGACGGCGCCAATATGAACGCCATTTTAGGCCAGGTCAAACCCGGTGATACCGGCGTTGATGTGATGCACTTCAATGTGCATAAAACCTTTTCGACGCCGCATGGCGGCGGCGGGCCGGGCGCCGGGCCGGTAGCGGTGCGCGATATTCTGATTCCGTTCTTGCCCGCGCCGCACGTTGTCCAAAAAGACAATGGTAGTTTTGCGTTCGATTATGACCGTCCTCAAAGCGTTGGCGCCTTGCACGGTTTCTGGGGTAACTCCGGCATTATATTGCGCGCTTTAACTTACATTTTGCGGCACGGCGATGCGGGTTTAAAAGAGATTTCCGATAACGCGACTTTAGCCGCGAACTATGTTTTAGCGCGTCTGCGCGGCGTTTACGGTGCCGATACGACGAACTTGTGCAAGCATGAATGCGTGCTGAGTGCGGCAGATTTGAAGAGCAAATACGGCGTGACGGCGTGGGACATCGCCAAGCGCTTGCCCGATTATGGCTTTCACGCGCCGACGGTCTATTTCCCGCTTATCGTCAAAGAAGCGATGATGATCGAGCCGACCGAGACCGAAACGCGCGCCACCTTGGACGCTTTTTGCGAAGCCATGCTGCAAATCGCCGAAGAAGCGGCTACGGATGCCGATATGTTGCACCATGCGCCACACACCATGCCGGTTGGCCGTCTGGATGAAGCCAACGCTGCTCGCTGCCTTAATTTGTGCTGGCGCGCTGAAGAAGTTGTGTAGAGAAAAACGTGATGCACTTGGGTGCTTGAAGCCTGAAGTTCGGAGTTCTACATTGAATTTGTGGCTTTTTCCCTTGAAAAACAACGGCTTTTGGCTGTAGGTGCTCTGCTTTGTTGGCCGACGGCGCTAATCTTGTGGCGCTTGCATTTAGGCGGAGATATTTTAGCTGTTGGATTGTTGTGGAATCTGTTTTTGGCTTTTGTGCCCCTGTATTGGAGCATAGCTTTTCAAAAAGCGATGGCAACGCAACGGCGCCTTCCCGCGACACTCTATTTTGCGTTATGGCTGCTCTTTTTGCCCAACGCGCCTTACCTCCTGACTGACTTGATACACCTGGCGCCGCGCCCCGGCGTTCCTTTGTGGTTTGTGTTGGCTATGCTTTTGTCATGTGCGGGAACCGGCACTTTACTGGGCTATTTTTCGCTGGCCAATGTGCAAAATACTATCACGCAGAAGAGTGGCGCCTTTATGGGTTGGGCTGTAGCGGTGTGTTCTTTGATGCTTTGCGGTTTTGGCATTTATCTGGGCCGCTTTCTGCGTTGGAACAGTTGGGATGCCCTCAGCCAGCCGTGGCAACTGGCTCGCGTTGTGCTCCAACAATGGCGTGATCCCGGCCTGCATCCGCATCCTTTTTATGTTACGGTTGTTTTCGGTGGTGGCCTGCTCTTAGGTTATTTAGGCCTGCGGGTCTTCGCGGCAGCCTTGCAGGAAAAGTAAAACTGGCGTGCTGATTAATGCGGAATGCCTTACGAAATGCTTTCCGGCGGGGCACCTGCTATTTCCTCACCTGCTATTACTTATCAATGATTTGGCGACTTATTCTGGATGAATCGGCTTCGGGCGCGTGGAACATGGCGACTGATGAGGCGCTTTTGTTGTCGCAGTCACCAGGCGATGCTCCTGTTTTGCGGTTTTATGACTGGAATCCGCCATGCACTTCTATTGGACGCTTTCAGCGAGTGAGGAATGCGCGGGTGCCCTCTGGGCAGGACGGAATACGGAATGACCACTCCGCACTCGCCATTCCTCGTTCCGCATTCGTTCGCCGTCCTACCGGCGGGCGTGCTATCTGGCATCAGCATGAAATTACTTATTCGGTTGTGTTGCGTGAGGAGCTTTTGCCGCGTGAAACTCGTTCTGTCCTTGGTTCTTATCAATGGCTGAGCCGCGCTTTGATTCAGGGATTACAAGCATTAGGTGTCGAATCCCAGTTGGCCACAAGCGATGAACGCTTGCCGCGCAATGAAAAACCAGTCAACTGCTTTGCTTCCTCGGCACGAAGCGATTTTATGGTGCAAGGGCGCAAATTGATCGGCGCCGCCCAGTGCCGCAAGAATGGCGCGGTTCTGCAACATGGGTCGCTTTTATTAAAAGTAGACGCCAATGCCTGGGAGCAGGCTGTGGGCGGTTCAATGGCTGCGACGATTTCCTTAGAAGAGTTAGGAATCACGGCTTCGCGGCCTTCAATTATCGCGGCGTTGTGCCAGGGAGTGCAACAGGCCTTGGACGCGCAATTGCAAGAATCCCAGGTCAGCAAAATTGAAAAAGAACGTGCCTCCCGCCTATATTCACAAAAATATACAATTGATAAGTGGAATTTAGACGGTTTGGAGCCTTAAATAGCAATGAGAATGGTCTAAAATTAACGCATCATGGTTTGTTGCAAGCGCAGCCTGAAGGTGGCACACAGATGTTTGCAGGGCGTAAAAGGCCACGTTATAATAGCGTAACTATTTTAGGTGGCTTTTGAAGCAAAGGTTTACAAGGGCGGTTTAAGGATCATGGCAAGCAAAATTTTGGCAGTTGACGACGAGAAACATATCGTGCGCCTTGTGCAAATCAACTTGCAAAAGGAAGGCTATGAAGTCGCGACGGCCAGCACCGGCAAGGAAGCGCTGGAAGTAGCCGGCACTTTTGGGCCTGACCTGATTGTAATGGATGTCATGATGCCGGAAATGGATGGCTTCGAGGCCTTGAAAAAACTCAAGGAAAATCCCGATACGCGCGAAATTCCCATCATTATGCTGACCGCCAAAGCCCAGGATGCCGATGTATTTCGTGGTTGGCAGAGTGGCGCTGACCTTTATTTGACCAAGCCTTTCAATCCTGCTGAACTGCTGACTTTTGTGAAACGCTTGCTACAAAACACGGGTGAGGTTGAAAAGACCTACAGCATCGATGAAGTGGATGAAAGCCTGATTCTGCCACCGGATGCTTCAGACGACGATAGCAAAAATTAACTAAAAAATAAGATTCGGCGGGAACTTTTCGCTTTAGTTTTGAACTCTATAAGGTGAAGCTCAAAGCAGCCACAAATCAAGCCGGAAGGTTAGTTGTAACGGATAACTGTAAGCGTTTCGCAACCAGTGAGAGCAGAATTCATCGAAGAAAAGGACGCACAAAGGACAAACCATGTCACGGACGGCATCGAACAATTTTGCACAGAGTTCTAACGGAAGCGCACTACTTTATAGCGGCATCGCCGCAGGCGTGTTGTTAGGAGGCGCTTTGTCCACTTACTTGTGGCGCCGCCGTGTGCGCGCACTAAATTTGCTCAAGTTGTCGCCCCTCGAACGTGCCGAAGAGATGATTGCCAATTGTGAACGCAAGTTGGCCTCCATCGAACAGTCGTTTGAAGAGTTAAAAGCTGACCGATAACCCTTTCTCAGCGCTTTTCGTCAAGGTGAAAACGTTGTCAAAGCAATGATTACAGCCGCAAATATGGAGTCGTTTTTAATTGAGTCGTTGTTAGAAGATTAGAAACCCGCCTCGCCCGGCTAACGGCGAGATCAAACACATGTCAACTACGACAGCTAAAATTTTCCCTTCAACGGTTTTGGGCGCGGCGAGCCAGCCACGCGCTAAAACGGCCAAGAGGGGACGTAATGAGGGTTCAGGCGGCTGGGGTGCCAAAAGCCCAGCCCGTGTTGAAACACCGGTTGCGGAGACTGAAAATCTCGAAGCACAACAAGCGGTAGAAGCAGGGGAAGTTAACGCGGCTCTTGAAACCGATACGGGCGAGACCGATGTCGCCCCGACTCCCGGCCCCGC
>DASWNL010000571.1:0-6054 GCA_036399215.1 Abditibacteriaceae bacterium | reverse complement strand
AGCCCAATTGCAAGCGGGCGGCTTCGGACATCATTTCCATCGAGTAGGGCGGCTCCCAGACGATTTCAACTTCGACATCTTTGACACCGGGAATGGAGGCGATTTTGTTTTCGACTTCAATCGGCAAAGTGCCCGCGACGGGGCAGGCCGGCGAAGTGAGTGTCATTAAGATTTCGACTTCGTTATCAGGCGTCACTTTGATGGCGTAGATGAGGCCCAGTTCGTAGATGTCAACTGGAATTTCCGGGTCGTAAATGGTGCAGAGCGTTTCGATAATCTGCTGCTCTAAAATGCGCTCTTTAATGCCTGATGTTTCGCTGTTGGGTGTGTTATCGGTTGCATTCAAAGCGCCTTCGAGTAGTTTCTGCGCGGCTGAATTATTTTCTGGTTTTTCCGGTTCAAGTGAGAGAATATCGCTCATTTTTAGCTCCTTCTATACCTGCTGGCTTACCTGCTGCGCGGCTAAGGCTTTGATGCGCTGCACCATGCCATCAAGGCCATTGCGGCGGCCTGTAGTTAAGTGTTGATCTAAACCTAATCGTTGCAAAAGCCCTGCTATATCAAACGACAAGATGTTTTGCGGCGACTGGCCTGAATAGACTTTGCGCAAAATGGCAATCAAGCCTTTGACTATCAGAGCGTCGCTATCGGCAATGAAGTCAATGACCGGCTGCCCGTTTTCTTCGCGCGGTTTAGCCACCATCCACACCTGACTCTGGCAGCCATGCACGCGGTTCTCTTCAGTCTTGTCGCCTTCTTCTAAAGGCGGCAGCTTTTTGCCGAAGTCAATCAGCACGCCATAGCGGTCTTCCCACGAGTCGAACATCTCGAAGGTATCTACTAAATCATCGGCGATCTCTTGTTGGTCGGGAATCATAACGGAGTTCATAAAAGCATCTTGCGCGCGTTTTTCACGGCATCAACGAAAATATCAACTTCTTCTTGCGTATTGTAAAACGCGAAACTGGCGCGCGCCGTTGCGCTTAATCCCAAACGATTGAGCAAAGGCTGTGTGCAATGATGGCCAGTGCGAATCGCCACGCCACGCGCGTCTAAAAGCGCACCGATGTCTTGTGGGTGAGCACCGGGAATGACAAACGAAAGAATGCTGGCTTTGTGTTTGGCCGTGCCGACGATTTGAAAATCTTCGATGTCTTGCACCTTTTGCGTAGCATAATCCAGTAACGTGGCTTCATGCGCGGCAATGTTCTCAAAGCCAATACCCTGCACGTAATCAATAGCCGCCGCCAGGCCAATTACCCCTGCGATGTCCGGCGTGCCAGCCTCGAACTTATGCGGCAGCACATTGTATTCGGTCTTCTCCCAAGTAACCGACGAAATCATGTCGCCCCCACCTTGCCAGGGCGGCATAGCGTTCAGCAGTTCGGCTTTGCCATACAATGCTCCGATGCCGGTTGGAGCGCAGACTTTATGGCCGCTGAAGACATAAAAATCAGCATCCAAATCCTGAACATCTACTTTCGTGTGCGGCACCGACTGCGCGCCGTCAATCAACACTCTGGCGCCAGCCGCGTGCGCTTTGGCGATCATCTCTTTGACGGGATTAATTGTGCCCAGAGCATTGGAAATATGCACCAGCCCTACCAATTTCACGCGGCCCGATTGCAAAAGGGTTTCGTATTCATCAAGCAAAAGCTCGCCGGCATCGTTAATAGGAATGACTTTAATATTTGCGCCGGTTTTTTCCGCGATAATCTGCCAGGGCACGATGTTGGAGTGATGCTCCATCGCCGATAGCAGAATCTCGTCGCCGTCTTTGAGATTTTCCAAGCCCCAACTATAGGCCACTAAATTGATAGCCTCGGTTGTGCCGCGCGTGAAGATGATTTCGCTTTCGTGCGCTGCGTTAAGTAGCTCTTGCACCTTGCCACGGCTTTCATGATAAACGCGGGTCGCGGTTTCGCTGAGGTAATGCACAGCGCGATGAATGTTGGCATTCTGCGCCGTGTAATAGTGCATTAAGGCATCTAAAACCTGCTGTGGCTTCTGGCTTGTTGCACCGTTATCCAGATAAACGAGCGGCTTACCGCGCACCTGCATTTGCAGAATGGGAAAATCGGCGCGAATTTGGTGAACGTCGAACATAATGATTTAATAGAACGCAAATTACGCAAATTATCGGAAATGCACGCGAATAGTTTTTAAAGGGATTCACGAAAATTCGCGTTCCCTGGCGCAATTTGCGTTCTATGAACGAATGCTTTGCAATTTGGCGAACAAGGCTTGCTCCAAGCGTTCGCGCAGTGGCGCGATTTGCACGCGCTCCAAAATTTCGCCGGCGAAAGCATGGGTGAGAATATCCTGCGCGTCGTGTTGATTGATGCCGCGTGCGCGCAGATAAAACAGCGCATCCTCGTCCAATTGGCCGACGGTTGCGCCGTGAGTGCATTTCACATCGTCAGCGAAAATCTCCAACTGCGGTTTGGCATCAATTTCGGCATCCGATGACAGCAGCAGGGCGCGATTGGTTTGCTTGGCATCGGTTTTCTGCGCGTCTAAGCGCACGAAAATCTTGCCGTTGAAAACACCGCGCGCACGGCCCGCCAAAACGCCCGCGTAAATTTCGTGGCTGTTGCAGTGTGGCTGGGCGTGGTCCATAACGGTATGGTTATCAATCACCTGATCGGCGCCGCCGACATAGAGGCCATTTAAGGTAGTTTCAATGCCACTCTCGCCCATCACGGCGTTGGCCTGATGGCGCACAATTTGGCCGCCGAAGGTAATGGAGTGCGAGGAGAAGTTGCAATCGCGGTCTTGCTGCACCTGCATCGTGCCGACATGAAAAGCCGCTTCGCCTTCGGTTGTCACTTTGTAGTGGTCAATCTGCGTATTTTTGCCCGCGCTAATTTCGGTTACGCTGTTGGAAAAACCGCGCCCTTGCGTATTCTTGGCAGCATATTCCTCGACAATCGTAATCTGGCTGTTATCGCCAATGAGAAACAGGTTGCGCGGCTGCGAAAGCGCCCCGTCCGGTGTCAAAAACAACAGATGAATCGGCGTTTGCACTTGCATATTTTGTGGGACATGAATAAAAGCGCCGTCTTCAAAAAAAGCCGTGTTCAAAGCCACAAAAGCGGCATCATCAAACTCGGCATAACACGCCAAATTCTGCTGCACGATCTCGCTGTCGCGCGAAATCGCCTCAGCCAGACTGCAAACCGTTACGCCGTCCGGCAGTTCTTGCAACTGTGATAACTCCGGTGCGAACTTGCCGGCTAAGAAGACTAAACGATGCGCGCCTTCCAACTGCCATCTTTCAACTGATGAGTGACCGTTGGGCGATAGGGCTTGATCTCTGTTAAAAGCAGCGATGGGGCGCGTGTCGGTGTATTTCCACTCTTCGTGGCGCGTGGTGGGAAAACCCAGATCGACGAAACGCGCGATGGCGCGCAAGCGCAAGTCACGCAGCCAGGCGGCTTCGCTTTGCCCGTTTAAAAACGCTTCATGCTGCGCTACATAGCGGTCACGCGCCGCATCCAGTTCAACTGAGCTTTTCATCGTGCCGCCTCTTGTAGTTGCCTATAGCCCGTAGCGTCCAGGTCAATAGCCAGTTGCTTGTCGCCACTTTGCACGATGCGGCCATCCATCAAAATATGCACGAAATCCGGCACAATGTAGTTGAGCAAACGCTGATAATGCGTCACCACGATAAAGGCGTTGTCCTGGCTTTTTAAAGCGTTCACTCCCTGCGCCACGATGCGTAGCGCGTCAATATCGAGGCCCGAATCGGTTTCGTCTAAAATGCCAAGCGTTGGTTCAAGAACCGCCATCTGAAAAATTTCAAAACGCTTCTTTTCACCGCCGGAAAAGCCTTCGTTGATAGAGCGGGATAGGAAACTCTTATCCAATTCGACAAGGCTCATCTTTTGGCGCACTAATTTCAAAAATTCCGTGGCGTCCATCTCTTCCTGGCCGTGCGCTTTGCGAATCGAATTTAAAGCCGCGCGCAAGAAGTAGGAGGTGTTCACGCCGGGAATCTCAACTGGATATTGAAAGGCCAAAAACACGCCGGCCTGCGCACGCTCATCCGGTGCCATTTCCAGCAAATTCTCGCCTTTATAAAGCACTTCACCGCCGGTGACTTCGTATTCTTCACGCCCCGCTAAAACTTGGGCAAGCGTGCTTTTACCCGAACCGTTTAAGCCCATAATAGCGTGGGTTTCGCCGGCGCGCACCGTTAAATTAAGGCCGCGCAAAATCTCTTTTTCTTCAACGCGCGCGTGTAAATCACGAATTTCTAAAATAACTTGTTTCTCTTGCATGATGTTTTAAACAGCACTGTAGGGACGAGCCGCCTGGCTCGCCCCTACAGTGCCGGTGAAATTAAAATTTAACCGACACTGCCTTCGAGGCTGACGCCGAGCAATTTTTGTGCTTCGACAGCGAACTCCATTGGCAATTCGCGGAAGACTTCTTTGCAAAAGCCATTGACGATCATACCGACGGCGTCTTCATTTGAAAGCCCACGCTGATTCAAATAGAAAATTTGATCTTCGCCGACTTTAGAAGTTGAAGCCTCGTGTTCCACTTTGGCCGTTGGATTCTTCACTTCGATGTAAGGAAAAGTGTGCGCGCCGCAACGGTCGCCAATTAAAAGCGAATCGCACTGCGAAAAGTTACGCGCGTTATCGGCGCCTTTGAGAATCTTTACCAGGCCGCGATACGAATTATGCGCCTTGCCCGCCGAAATTCCTTTGGAGACAATGGTGGATTTGGTGTTCTTGCCAATATGAATCATCTTGGTGCCGGTATCGGCTAACTGACGATTGTTGGTGACAGCAACGGAGTAAAACTCGCCCACTGAGTTGTCGCCCTGCAAAATCACGCTGGGATACTTCCAGGTAATGGCGCTGCCGGTTTCGACCTGTGTCCATGAAATTTTGGAGTTGGCGCCACGGCAAGCGCCGCGCTTGGTGACGAAGTTGTAAATACCGCCCTTGCCTTCCTTGTCGCCTGGATACCAGTTTTGCACCGTCGAATACTTCACCTGCGCGTCTTTTTGCGCGACGATTTCCACAACCGCAGCGTGCAACTGATTCTCATCACGCATTGGCGCCGTGCAGCCTTCCAGGTAGCTCACATAAGCGCCTTCATCAGCGATGATTAAGGTGCGCTCGAACTGGCCGCTGCCCGCCGTATTGATGCGGAAGTAAGTGGAAAGCTCCATAGGGCAACGCACCCCTGGAGGGATGTAGCAAAAGCTGCCATCGGAAAACACTGCCGAGTTCAGCGCCGCGTAAAAGTTGTCGCCCGCCGGCACAACCGAGCCGAGGTATTGCTTAACCAATTCGGGATGCTCGATCACCGCTTCGGAAAACGAACTGAAAATGATGCCCATCTCTTTGAGTTTGTCTTTGAAGGTTGTGGCAACCGAAACGCTGTCGAAAACCGCATCAACGGCCACGCCGGAAAGACGCATTTGCTCAACAAGGCTGATGCCTAATTTGTCAAAAGTAGCGCGCAATTCGGGGTCAACTTCGTCCAGAGAATTGAGTTGCTTCTTCTGCTTGGGCGCCGCGTAGTAGATAACGTCTTGATAGTCAATCTGCGGATAATGCGCGTTGAGCCAGTGTGGCTCACTTAAAGTCAACCAGTGGCGATAGGCTTTCAGGCGCCACTCCAGCAACCATTCCGGTTCGTTCTTCTTTGCGGAAATGGTGCGGATAACCTCTTCGTTTAATCCCTTGGGAATGGTTTCAGTTTCGATGTCGGTTACGAAACCGTATTTATATTCTTGAGTCGCAAGCGTCTCAATGGTTTGTGTTTCGGTGCTCATGAGGGCTGTTAAGCTCCTTTCTGGGTGCGTCTTAGTTGGTTGTCAGAATTGGGAAGCAAACTACGGAAAATTTACCACCTTATTCACGATTGAAGTGCTGCAATGCTCCGTTTGAATTGAGGAACTGCCATAAATACCGGTAATCTACTCGGATATATTTTAGCTCAAGTCAGATGGTAGCGCAGGGCGGCTTTTCAATAGGTGTTTCACATCTGTTGCATACCTGTCACACAACGCTACTTACTCGCAAAAAGAAC
>DASWNL010000570.1:0-10450 GCA_036399215.1 Abditibacteriaceae bacterium | reverse complement strand
GTCAGCCAATAGGTAGTGACCCCACAATGGGTAACATCCAAACGCCGACTGCTTATGCCAACACCGGCGCCTATTTCGCCTTTACGGTTCTGCCAACCATTATCTTCTTTTCGGCGCTTTCGACGTTGCTTTACTACCTTGGCGTTTTGCAGCCGGTTGTCAAGGGTTTAGCCTGGGTGATGCAGCGGACTATGAAAACCTCCGGCAGTGAAACCTTGTCGGCAACGGCCAATATCTTTCTGGGTCAAACCGAAGCACCGCTTTTCGTGCGGCCTTTCATTGCGCGGGCTACGAAAAGCGAACTGATGGCGATTATGACCGGCGGCTTTTCCAATATCGCTTCCGGCGTGCTGGCCGCTTATGTAGCCATGTTGAGTGGCTTCGAGCCGCAGATTGCCGGGCATTTGTTGGCCGCTTCGATTATCTCCGCACCCGCCAGCCTTGCCGTTGCAAAACTGCTATTGCCCGAATCCGAAGAATCCGAGACCAGCGGCAAAGTGCAACTGCACGTTGAGAATCAGGATGCTAATGTCATAGATTCCGCAGCACGAGGCGCCATCGAAGGCTTGCAGTTAGCTCTGAATGTAGGCGCCATGTTGATGGTGTTTATTGCCCTTGTGGCAATGCTTAATGCGTTACTCGGATGGATTGGTTCGCTCTTCGTCATCGCCGATTTATCCTTGCAATTGCTGCTCGGTTACGTTTGTGCGCCTTTAGCATGGCTCCTGGGCATTCCCTGGCATGAATGCGATAAAGCCGGCAGTTTAATTGGCATTAAAACGGTGATTAACGAATTCGTGGCCTATTTAGAATTGGCCGGAAAAATGGGCGCCGATGCCAGTTACTTATCGCCGCGCTCGTTTTTGATTACGGCTTATGCGCTGTGCGGCTTTGCCAACTTTTCTTCGATAGCCATCCAAGTCGGAGGCATCGGCTCGATGGCGCCCGAACGTCGCGCTGATTTATCGCGTTTAGGTTTATGGGCCATGTTCGGCGGTGCCATCGCCTCCTGCATGACGGCCTGCGTCATCGGCATTCTTCTGTAAAATCGAACCATTATTCCGGTGTTAGCCTCCAAAAGCACAGGGAGTTTTATGAAACGCAGAGGATTTTCACTGATTGAATTGTTGGTTGTTGTGGGCCTAATTGCTCTAATCGCCGCGATACTTTTTCCGGTTTTTTTACGCTCTCGTGAAAATGCTAAGAAGCCCAGTTGCATGAATAATCTAAAGCAATTGGGCATTGGATTCATGCAATATGTGCAGGATTATAATGAGCATATGCCGTTAGTTGTGGTAAGTCCGATATCTGCACCGGACAATCCTGCAACGAAGCGTGATGAATCTTCTTACTATGGTTGGGCTGATGCACTTTTCCCTTATGTAAAAACAACATCGATTTATCACTGCATAGATTATGCACACGGCAATGAGTCTCCTGACAAATTAACGCCTTTAACGCGCGATTGCACTGATTATTGGTTGAATGGCCGGGTGGCCGGGACTGAACTTAGTGAATTTCGCACTCCGGCCTCAACTATACTCTTGGGCGAAGGCAACGATGGCGGTGACATGACCGATGCACGCTACAATTATTCAGCATTGCCTGCGCCCTGGCTAAACGACGAGAATTCACCCATTTATCGCCATCGTGGCGGTTCATCTTACTGTTTTATGGATGGTCATGTGAAATATATTCAGCCAGACGAAATTTCAACGGCTTCTGCAAAACCAAAATGGCGATTTTCTCCGTGATAGGACGCGGCATCATCTTGTAAAATCGTTGTATGTCACTCGCTTCGACTGAATATTCACTCACTGCTGAAGAAGTCACACGCTTTCATAATCAGGGCTATCTTGGCCCTTTTGCTGCTGTTTCACCAGATGAAATGGCCCTCATCCGCGCACATATTGATGAGGATGTTTTGCAGCGTGAAGGGCCGAACCCGCGCACCCGACTGCAATCGCGGCACATGGATTCCAAAGTGGTTTTTGATCTGGCCTCGCATCCGGCTATTGTTGACCGCATGGCGAGTTTGTATGGGCCGCATCTGATTTTGTGGGCTACAAACTTTTTTCTCAAAGAGCCGGGCGGCGCCGAAATTCCCTGGCATCAGGATTTGAATTACTGGCCTTTGGAACCGCTGATTAACATTTCGGCCTGGATTGCGATTGACGATGTAAAAGTTGACAACTCCTGCGTGCAAATCCTGCCCGGTTCACACAAGAAGATCATTCCTCACATCAAATCACGCGAAGGCATGGCCTTTGGCGAAGAAGCTGACAGCAACTATTTTAAATCCGATGAAATTGTGAATATGGAGTTGGTTCCAGGCGAGTTTTTTCTGTTCAACGAAAAGCTGTTACATCATTCCGAGGAGAACGTTTCCAGTCGCCGCCGGCTGGGAATGTCAGTGCGCGTCACGATTCCCATTGTGAAAATTCAGCAAGACATTTCGCCACTGCATGCCGGCCACTGCGCGGTTCTATTGCGCGGTGAAGATTACATGAATTTTAATCGCCTGATGGTGCCGCCCTTAAGCGGATGAACCGTTGCGTTCAATTAAACGCATTTCGGGCAAGTTCAAGCGCTCATAGATTTCAGCGACGGGCAGAGTCACGCTGATTTCGGGCAAGGTAATTTCGTCGGATAGATGGTGGAAGATGGCGACCTGCCAGGTGTTCTCGCCACGTGTGCGGACTTCAACGCGCACGCGGTCTTGCGAAACGAAAACCAGCATGGTCAGTGAAGGGATTTGAAAATAAGCGTCGCTCTTACTTGTCAAATCGCTTTCTGCCGTTGAGGGCGATAAAACTTCAAAGATCACCGAAGGATTCAACAATGTGCGCCCATCGTTGTCGTAGCGAGCCGGCGGGCAAATCACCGTAACATCGGGATAAAAACCGTCGTCCGAGGTTTCGGCTTTAACGCGCTGATCGGAAGAAGTCGGGTAGCAAGGGCGCCCTTTTAGACGGCCATGCAAGGAGCCGGTGATATTCGCGGTGATTAAAGCGTGTGCCGGGCTGGAGCCGGCCATCGCCACAATTTCACCGCGAATGAATTCGAGTTTGACCGGCGAGGCTTCATCTTGCTTATGATATTCGTCCCATGTCGGACGGGCTAATTGAGGTAGGGCAGACATGATGTTTCTCCTGTGGCATAGTTTGCCATTGTCATTGCAAAAGTGTTGTCCAACTGTTGAATGTTGTAAAACGGAGATCTATGATTCAAAAATTTAATTGGCTGTTGGTCGTCTTCCTTTTCCTGGCCCCGCAAGGCTTCGCGCAAGAACTAACTGTCGAAGCGGCCAAAACAGGCGGCGTTTATGACACTGGCGAGAAAATCGTCTGGCGTGTGCAGGTAAAAGATGGCCCTGGCATTGAAAAAGTGGCCTATTCGCTACGAAAAGGTCAACTGACTGAAATCGGCAAGGGCGAAATTCTGCTGAAAGACGGCGCGGGCGAAGTAGAAACCAAACTGGATGAACCTGGAACCATCTTAGCTGAGTTTTCGATTGCGCCAGCGGGTAAAGCTATTATCAAAAAATTAGCCGGTGCAGCGGTTGCGCCTTACCAAATCAAGCCCTCGGCGGACGAACCGGCGGATTTTGACGCCTTCTGGAAAAGTAAAGTGGACGAACTACAAGCGGTGCCGATGAATGCGCAACTGGAAGCGGGCGAAAGCGGCAACGCCAACGTGGATTACTGGAAAATCACACTGGATAACATTCGCGGCAGCAAGATTCGCGGCCAACTGTCACGTCCTAAAATCGGTGAAAAACTGCCGGCGCTGCTGATTGTGCAGTGGGCTGGCGTTTATCCCCTGCAACGCGATTGGGCTACCAGTTGGAGCAAGCAAGGCTGGCTTACGCTTAACATCAATGCGCATGATTTGCCGATTGATGAGCCAAAAGAGTTTTACGATGGGCAGTCACAAAATGCCTTGAAAAACTATCCGGCCATTGGCAACAACGACCGCGATAAAAGTTATTTCCTGCGCATGTATTTATCATGCTATCGTGCTGCTGATTATCTTGCATCGCGCGGGGATTGGGACGGCAAGAATCTGGTCGTCATGGGCACCAGTCAGGGCGGATTGCAAGCGATTATGACCGGCGGTTTTCACCCCAAGATTACGGCATTGTTAGCCAATGTGCCTGCTGGTGTTGATCATACTGGGCCATTAGTCGGAAGGCGTGGTGGCTGGCCTCAATGGCTGGGTTGGGGTGCTCCTACGAATGACAAGAATGTGATCGAAACCAGCAAGTATTATGATGTGGTCAACTTTGCGCGGCGCGTGAAAGTTCCGGCTCTGGTTTCTGCCGGCCTCATTGATACAACATGCCCCCCAGAGGGCATTATGGCGGCGTTCAACCAAATGCAAGGGCCAAAAGAGTTGTTGGTGCTGGATAAATCCGGTCATCAGGATGTGAATAAGTCACAGGCCGCGTATTATTCACGTTCGGGCGCCTGGCTTTACGATTTGGCGCATGGCAAGGCTGCGCCAGTGCTCGAAAAGAAGTAGTGATTATGAGCGATAACGGTTGGGAAAACTCGGCGCAGGCCTGGATTGACGACATGGATAGGGGCGCTGTGGCGCGCACGCATCTGCTCGATCCTATCATGCTGGATTTATGTGAAACCCGTCCCGGCTTGCGCGCTTTAGATGTTGGTTGCGGTGAAGGCCGCTTCTGCCGGATGCTGCATGAGCATGGCGTTGGAGTTGTGGGTATTGATCCGACAAAGTCATTATTGAAAGTAGCGCAGGAACGCGATCCGCAAGGCGATTATCAGTTCGCTCACGCCGAAGAGTTACCATTTGGAGACAAGAGTTTTGATCTGGTTGTCAGCTATTTAACGCTGATTGATATTGAGGATTTTCGCGGTGCCATCAGTGAAATGGTGCGCGTGTTGAGACCCGGTGGCACGTTAGTCGTTGCCAATTTAACTTCGATGACAACGGCCACGCCTCAAGGCAACCCTGATGGATGGTTGCGTGATGAAAACGGCGAAAAACAGTTCTGGATGTTAAACGATTACACCATCGAAAGAGGCGAGTGGGTCGAGTGGCGCGGCATTCGCATCCTCAACTGGCACCGGCCCTTATCGGCATATATGCAAGCATTTCTAAGCCATGATTTGATTTTGGAACATTACGACGAGCCGATTCCGACACCCGAACAATTGGCCCAGGCACCAGAACTGAGTGACCACCGGCACAAGCCGGATTTCGTAGTGATGCGTTGGCGCAAGAAGGAAGGGGCGTGTGAGTAACTCGACACAGCGTTTTTCGGATCGGGTTGAGAACTACGTCAAATATCGTCCTGATTATCCAGCGCAGGTTATAGAGTTACTTCGTTCAGAGTGTGGTTTGGCGCCGCACTCAATTGTTGCCGATATCGGTAGCGGCACGGGCATTTTTGCACGCCT
Source organism: Abditibacteriaceae bacterium (assembly GCA_036399215.1). Lineage (GTDB taxonomy): Bacteria > Armatimonadota > Abditibacteriia > Abditibacteriales > Abditibacteriaceae > DASWNL01. The sequence goes on along the minus strand of DASWNL010000570.1, from coordinate 5,021 downwards.
TTTGTTGGCAACGGGGTGTTCTGTTTATGGCATTGAACCGAACGCGCCGATGCGCAAAGCCGCCGAAAATCTGTTGGTTGGCTACGATGCTTTTGTGAGCGTTGATGCAACGGCGGAAGCAACGACTCTGCCCGATAACAGCGTGCATTTGATTACCTGCGCGCAAGCCTTTCACTGGTTTGATCTCGCACTTTGTAAAAGAGAATTCTCGCGTCTTTTGCAGCCGGGCGGCTTCATTGTTTTGTTGTGGAACGAGCGCCGGGTAGAAGCAACATCCTTCCTACGCGGCTACGAGCAATTGTTACTTGACTTTGCCACCGATTATGAGCAGGTAAATCACACGCAGATTGATGATGCAGTGTTAAAGGATTTCTATGCTCCTCGTGGCTTTTCTAAGCGCACCTTTGAAAACCGACAGTGGTTCGATTATGACGGTTTGGAAGGACGCCTATTATCGTCCTCTTATACGCCAGGGCCGGGTCATCCAAATTATAGGCCGATGCTCCATGCGTTGCGCGGATTGTTTGAAGCTCATCAGCAAAACGGGAAAGTCAGTTTTGATTACGATACCAATATTTACTGGTCAGCCCCCTGACTTCAAAAGGATTTTACTTTGGATGAGTTTTAAATTGCGTTGCGCGCGACGATAACGCAAACTCTCGGTCTAACCCTCGGAATTTTCAAGGAGAACTCTCACTGTGAAACGACGTGATTTTATTGCCAGCTCCGCTCTCGCCGGTGCCGGAACGCTGATTTTGCCGCGCTATGCCCAGGCCCAAAAAGGCGCCAATGAAAAGTTGAATATATTGCTCATCGGCGTATGGGGCCGAGGCGAGGCGCATTATGGCTCTTTGTCCAAGCATAACGTTGTCGCCCTGTGCGACGTGCGCGAAAGCCGCTTTGCCAACGCCCTGAAAGCGTTTCCCAATGCCACCACTTATGTGGATTGGCGTAAAGCCCTTGACCACAAAGGTTTGGATGCCGTGCTTTGTTGCACTGCCGATCATACGCACGCTTTTATTGCGAACTGGGCTATAAACCGCGACCTGCATTGCTACATGGAAAAGCCGCTTGCCATTACAGTCAACGAAGCGCGCACCGTGCGCGAGAACTGGCTGAAAAAGAAAAACAAACTGGCCACTCAGGTAGGAATGCAGCGCCATGCCGACCCGAATTTCAACCGCGTTAAAGAATTGATTCGCGACGGCGCCATCGGCGAATTACAGGCCGCTTACGCCTGGGGAAATCGCCAAATCCCGCGCCCCAGTTATTGGCCCGCTGAAGGCACACCTCCCGCTGATTTTCACTGGGATCTGTGGCTTGGCCCTTCGCCGGAGCATCCCTATAACCCGAAATACTTTGAAGGCGGCTCCGGCATGAACTGCCTGTCCTGGAATATGTTCTGGGATTTTGGCGCCGGCCAAATCGGTGACATGGGCAGCCACACTATGGACTTACTGTGGAACGCCGTAGATGCAAAAGTTCCGACTTCTGCCGAAGCCAAAGGCGACCCGTTTAACCCAGATGTCACGCCGGTCAAGTGCGAGTCGCACTTCGATCATCCGAAAAACGATTGGCGCGGCCCGATTCGGGTTAGTTGGTATCAAGGCGGCGCCATGCCACCTTCGCCAAAAGGTTACATTGACCTGAACAAGATTGATCATGGTGCGATGTATAAAGGCAGCAAGGGGCACCTCATCGCCGACTTCTCTTCGCGTATGGTGCTGCCTTTTGGTGGCCAAAGCGATTTGACCTATTACAAGCCACGCACGCCGGAAAATCTCTTGCCACCTGTTGGTGGATTCGTGGAACAATGGTTCGATGCCTGCAAAGACCCCTCGAAGAAAACCGCCTGCGACTTTGAATACAGCGCCGACATGATTGAGCAGATGTTACTTGGCCTGGTCGCTTATCGCGCCGGCAAAAAACTGGATTATGATCCGGTAGCGGGTCGCGTTACCAATGATGATGCTGCCAACGCTTTCCTGACCAAGCCTTACCGCGCGGGTTGGACGCTGAACGGCTAAACGCTCAAAACAAAGTCCACCAAGAATTCTTGGTGGACTTTGTTTTTCTATCACTATGAAAACGAAACTCAAATGGGCGGGCGCGCTTTTGGTGTTGTGTTTGGTTGGGCAAAGCAGTCGTGGGCAGGAACCGAAACTAGAGGCCAAAGACATGACATCTCCAAAGGCTTTTATTGATGGGCAGGGGCCGGGTTGGCGCACTCTTGGTGAAGCCGATTTTGTGCCGGTCAATGGCGCACCTGACACCTGGACGTGGAAAGACGGCTTATTAACTTGCTCCGGCAAGCCAATTGGCGTGATGCGCACACAACAGCGATACACCAACTTTGAATATGTGCTTGAATGGCGCCATCTGAAAGCGGCGGGTAACTCCGGCACTTTTGTGTGGGTGCCGGATGATGTGTTAGTTGATTTGAAACCCGGCGTTTTGCCTGGCTCCGGCATTGAAGTGCAAATTCTCGATCACGGTTATACCGAATCTTACGAAAAAAGCTCCGGCAAAAAAGCCGACTGGTTTACAACAAACGGCGATGTTTTTCCGGTCGGTAAAGCCAAATTGAAACCGTTTGCCCCGCTTTCGCCCAATGGCGCCCGTAGCTTTCCTCGTAAGAATTTAAGCAAGGGTTTCGGCGAGTGGAATCACTATTATGTGCGCGCCATCAACGGCGAAATCCGCTTGTGGGTCAATGGCGAAGAAGTGTCCGGTGGAAGCGACGCCGAGCCACGCACCGGCTATCTGTGCCTCGAATCCGAAGGTTCGCCGATTGAATTCAAGAATATACGCATCCGCGAACTACCCTGAACGAATGGATGGCAAACACAATTGCTAAACGTTTTCAATAGATAATCCAAGTCGCCACCTGCAACACGGGAGTTAAAGACGCAAAAAAGTTTGTCATTCTGAGCGAAGCCGAGGAATCTTGTTGTAAAAAAAGATTCTTCGACTTCGCTCAGAATGACACACAGTCGCCATAAATTTAAGAGGGGCGCACGGCTTTTCTACACGTCTAACTGACACCTATATGTCACAAGCAACTTACTCTCATATGACGGGCGCTGAAGAAGCGCAGGGCGAAAAACAACAGAACGAAACGCAACGCGATGCACAGGGCTTGATTAGCACCGGCGTGCGTCCCGAACGCGCGCTTTTAGCGCAGCTTATTTTCGATGAAGTGCCCAGGGCACGCTTGACCGGAACGCAAATTGAATCGGGCCAGGCCGCCGATGACGAAGCATCTCCTGAAGAAAGCCTTGAAGAGTTGGCAGGTCTGGCCGAAGCCGCCGGCGCCGAAGTTGTCGGCAGTGCCACTCAAAAGCGCTCGCGCCGCGATCCGGCCACTTTATTTGGCAAAGGCAAAGTCAGCGAAATCGGCGAACTATGCCGCGACTTAGAGGCCGATGTTGTCATCGTTGATTGTGATTTAACTCCTGCCCAGGGCCGCAATCTGGAAAAAACTCTCGATACTCGTGTCATTGACCGCACCGAATTGATTCTTGATATCTTCGCGCGCCGCGCCCGCACCAAGCAAGCTAAATTGCAGGTTGAACTGGCCCAGTTGCGCTATCAACTGCCGCGATTAAAGCGAATGTGGACTCACTTGGATAGCCTTACTGGCGGCGGAGTCGGCCTGCGCGGGCCGGGCGAAACACAGTTGGAAACTGACCGCCGCTTAGCCGGAGATCGCATTGCGCTTTTAGAACGGCAACTCTCGGAGATTCGCCGTCAAAAGCAAGTTGAATCCGAAGGGCGGCTGGATTTCGAGGGCGGCGCTTTGGTTGGCTACACCAACGTCGGCAAAAGCGCGCTGCTTAATGCGCTTTCCAACCCGACCGGCAAGCAGGTTTTGGTTGCGAATCAACTTTTTGCGACGTTGGGTGCTTCAACGCGGCGCATTCCTTTGGGTGGCGGGCGCGATGTCTTACTCTCCGACACTGTTGGTTTCGTGCGGCGCCTACCGCATCACTTAGTGGAATGTTTTCATTCGACCTTAGCCGAAGTGCAAAACGCCGATTTCCTGCTCATGGTAACTAATGCTGCCGATGAAGAGTTGGATGAAAAACTCTCATCAGTCCGCGAAGTTTTGGGCACTCTGGAATCCGCGGAAACACCAACGGTTTTGGTTTTGAACCAGTGCGACCGCTTAAGTGAAGAAGATCGCGCCGTTTTGCAGGCGCACCACCCGGACGCGATTATGACCTCGGCACTGACCGGCGAAGGTCTGGACAATTTGCGTGCACGCATCCGCGAAGTGTTGGAAGAAGGCGATGAAGAGATCTCTCTGACTTTAGATGCCGGTTCTACCTATACCGGAAAATTGCTTTCCGATTTAGCCAAGCATGGCCGCATTTTGCAGCAAGAGTGGGGCAGCGATGAAAACGGTGATAAAGCCCGAATTTACGTGCGCGCCCGCCTGCCCCAGCGCTGGCGCGAAAAGCTCGAAATCCCTAATTCTGCTGTGCGACGCAATTAGGAAATAAGCCTGAAACTATCATGGAGAAAAGTGATATTGAACGTATTTTGCATTTGCATAACACGGCTTATGAATTTTTGCTCTGGCTAAACAAGCGCGCTGGAAATGAACAGGAAATTCTGAGCGACCAAAATTTAGAAAAATGGCGCTACGCTGAAAGTTGCGAAGCCTGGGTTCGCGAAATGCATGGCATGATTCCGCAGTCGCTACGTCCGTCGGTGGAGGACATTCCCGCTTTTGCGCGTTTGTTTTCTTCATTTTTTCAAACATCGTTTTATTTGGTCGAAAGCGCACCCACTCCGGCCTATGATTATTTTGGAGACCAGAGCGGTTACGTCAAAAGTGGAAAACGTAAGCTCATGGCTGGTGCGCCCAGCGGCAAGAAATCGCCAAAGGGCAAAGCTAAGATTAAAGGCTATTTCAAAAGTCTGTCCAAGCAAATGAGAGCTAAGGCTAAGAAACAGAAGCCACTGTAAACACTCAGATGAGATTCCCAACGCATCAGCAACCGGCGATAGTTACC
>DASWNL010000569.1:0-16025 GCA_036399215.1 Abditibacteriaceae bacterium | reverse complement strand
TCGCCAGCCGGGTATAACCTTGGAACTCGTCGAAGCCCAGGCCGGGCCGTATCGTAACGCCCTGCGCCTGACTTTTGCGCCACCGGATGCCAGCAAGCCAATCGGTTATGGATTCTCACAACATTTCCGCACGCCACCTCTGACCGGCGAGGTTTTCGCTTTCAAGTTTTGGGCGCGCAGCACCGTTGAAAACAGCCTGCACATCATAGCTGACCAGAGCGAAAACTACAAGAAAACGGCGCCTGGAGAAAAACCTACACCACCGCGACGTCGCTCTATTTTAAGCTCTACTGTTCCTATCAATGCCGATTGGAACGAATATACCGTGCGTCCTACTCGGAGAATGCTGCAAACTTTGCGGCAAGACCCGTTTCCAACTGTAGCGGGTAGTTGCAATATCAGCTTTTTTCAAGGTGCCGGCGTGGTGGAAATCACCGGCTTTCGTCTGGCCCTGGAGCGGCCCGCCGAGCCACAGCAATAAAACTAAAGTTGTCGGATTTGAAATGCCATGAGGTGTTCGATGAAAAACCGTGTTCTGTGTGTTGGCTCAGGTAGCGCACTGTTGATAACTCTGTTGCTAAGTTATGCTGCAAAGGCAGACGGCATCAACTTGCTGCGCAACGGCGATTTTTCGCAAGAGTTGCAAAGCTGGATTTTGCCCCTGCAACAAGGCGCGACACTGCAAAAAGTGGCGGGCGCGCCCTTCGCGCGTGCTTTGGTCTTTGAAGCTGATGAAACCAACAAATTTGGCGCAACGCCACTACTGCGTCAGAAAATCAATGCTTCTTTCAAAAAGGGCGAGTCGTTGACTTTCAAACTCTGGCTGCGGGGCACATCGGGCGCTAAAATCAGCGCGCTGTTGGAAACAGAGAATCGCATCGCACCAGAGCGCGTGACGCAAGAGCACGTGGCACAAGAATCATTGATTTTGACGGCACAATGGCAGGAGCTAAAGGCAACGGGAGTTTGTCCGCGCGATTTTAAAGCTGATGAGTTGGCTTTCGCGCTGCGTTTTGCGCCAGATGCCGAAACGGTTTATGTGGGCGCGGTGCGCGTATTCAAAGGCAGTGGCGAAAGCGCAGTGGCTGTTGTGTCTTCTCCCGCCCCAGCGCCGCCTAAGCCTCAGGTGCAATTCCAAATTTCCGGCCCCGATCCGCATCTGCCGCCATCGGGTGGAAGCTCATTCGATTCCTCCGCTCTGGATGCAGCGCCAACAAAACCTATCGAACCGGCAAAGCCAAAACCGTCGCCTGATCCGTTGCCTGCTCCGTTGCCTGCTCCGTTGCCTGCTCCGTTACCCACACCCTCAAGCTCACCGCCTAAACCAACTGTTGATCCCTTTGCCAACCGGCCTGTCAAACCAAAACCAACCGGACTTTATGCGCCGCTGGGTCAGGGAGACTTGCTGGCCCAGGTGCCGCTCGCGCCACCTGTCAATGCACCCAATTACACATCACACTACCCCATAGGAATGAGGCCACTTTTACCCGATCAATCACGCCTGGTTGAAATCATGCCCGAAGATGCCTGCGGCTTGTTGCACAACTCAGATTTTGCGCATAACAAAGGCGATGGAATTCGAGTAATCGGCGCCCAACTGCTTGGTGGATGGGAAGTGCCCGATAATGCGAGCCTTAAAGGGCAAATCATCACTGCTCAAGCCGGCCCCTACACTCAAGCGTTGCGATTAACCGTGACACCCACTGCTGCCGAGCGCAAAGCGCCCTATTCGCTGCGCATGATGCAAATCGCCAAGACTCCGCCACAGCGCAGTGACGACTTGATGCTGCGCGTATGGATGCGCTCGCCCGATAGCACTTGCATTGGCATTAGCATTGAACAGCATTATGACGGTTGCCACGTCGTTGTTCGCAAAACTGTCGATCTAACCCCTCAGTGGAAGGAATACGAGTTTCACGGAAAGCTGTTGGATGATAAGTTGTTGCGCAGCGTCAAACCGGGCGCTAAAGATAGAATCTGGACTAAATTCGAAGTGGGTAACTGCCCCGGCACCATTGAACTCACTGGCGTGTGCATGACTATCGAAGCCCCGACGACTCTCTATTTAAAATGATAATCCCTCACATCACCGGCAGCGGGTTTAACAACCGCTTTTTAAGCGGAGATGAGATTCGCGGCATTGCCGCCGATTTCTTGTGCCCGCTGCAACTTTCGGGCAAGAAAATTTTATTGATTATCCCCGATGGCACGCGCACTGCGCCGGTCGGGACGATGTTCAAAACGGTCTTTGACCTAATCGGCCATGATGTGGCACAATTGGACATCATGATTGCTCTTGGCACCCATCAGCCGATGAGCGATGAAGCGATTAACCAGCGTCTTGAGATTAATGCCGAAGAACGTAAAAACAAATTTGGCAAGGTGCGCGTTTTCAATCATGAGTGGGATAACCCCGCTGCCTTAGCTGATGTAGGAACCATTCCGGCTGCACGCATTGGCGAACTATCGGGTGGCTTGTTTGAAATGGATGTGAAGGTCGAGATCAATCGCAAGGTTTTTGATTACGACTTGCTTTTGATTTTAGGGCCGGTCTTTCCCCATGAAGTGGTTGGCTTTTCCGGCGGCAATAAATACTTGTTTCCCGGCATCGGCGGTGCCGAAATTCTCAATTTTTTCCATTGGCTGGGCGCGGTCATTTCCAACCCCAAAATCATCGGTGCCGGTTATACGCCGGTGCGTGCCGTAGTAGATGAAGCGGCTGCGCTTGTGCCGATTCCCAAAGCCGCCTTTTGTATGGTCGTCAATCAGGGCCAGCTTTCTGGTTTATACGCCGGAACGCCCGAAGCGGCCTGGCAAGAGGCCGCGAATTTATCCGATAAGCTGCACATCGTTTACAAAGAAACACCGTATCAAACCGTTTTCGCGGTCTGCCCCACCATGTATGAAGACCTGTGGACAGGCGGCAAGTGCATGTATAAGTTGGAGCCTGTCGTAGCCGATGGCGGCGAACTAATTATCTATGCGCCGCATATCTCAGAAGTGTCGGTTACACATGGCGAAGGTATCGAAGGCATCGGCTACCATGTCCGTGATTATTTCCTCAAACAATGGGACAAGTTTAAAGATCATCCCTGGGGATTATTAGCTCATTCAACGCATGTGCGCGGCATAGGCACTTATGAAAACGGCGTTGAAAAACCGCGCGTGCAAGTAACTTTAGCTTCTCAAATTTCGCCTGAACGCTGCGCCGCCATTAATATGGGCTACCGCGATCCATCATCATTAAACCCTGCGGATTTCCAAAACCGCGAAGAGGAAGGCATTCTTTTCGTGGCCAAAGCCGGCGAAATGCTCTATCGTCTAAAAGATGCGCCGGAATGGGCGCGATAAGCAGTCTTTTTTGCTTTACAGGCGAAACTGTTTGAAAAAGCTCAGCACAGGCTATAATTAATCTACGATTTTCTTTTGGGCAACGCATTTTGCCCCTTGCCGGATCGCTACGCTTCGTCGTAGTCCGCAGGCCACCCTTCAATGGCCTGTTTTAGGCCCAGCCTACACAATCTAAAAACTGACGCGAAGAAAAACAACTCTTTCTTTGGCGGTGTTTGCAGGTTGTGTTTCCCTTCAACGGTTCAGGGCCATAATTTCCATTGCAAAATTTAATAGTCGTCTAAACGGCCTTACAATGCAAGTTGGCGAAGGATTTCGCTTTCTTATTTGCGGCTGGTTTCAGGGCGCAGAGGTAATAAAAGGTAACAACAGGTCACAATATGAAACGAAAGTTAATGAAACGAAAATCCAATCGGTTTCAACAAGAAGCGCGCAGTTTTGCTTCTGGTTTTACATTAATAGAATTGCTTGTCGTCATAGCGATAATAGCTCTTCTGGCTGCTATTCTCTTTCCTGCATTTGCCCGCGCGCGCGAAAATGCGCGGCGCAGTTCGTGCCTGAACAACGTTAAGCAGTTGGCGAACGGAATGTTGATGTATGTGCAAGATTACGATGGGTCTTATCCACAGGAGCCGCCCGCGCCGACGGGGACTCTCGGCTTTCCCTGCAAGCCATGCCGCACCGATGGCGGCTTGTGGGTCACGCAGGCGCAGCCTTACATCAAAAGCAGGCAAGTTTTTGTTTGTCCCAGCGACAGGGGCATACCGACAACTTTCCCGCCTGGTGTCAATGACCCGATTAACTCGCCTTCGCTTACGCCCAAGCCGCCACGCATGGCCGATTTTTACGGCAGCAGTTATTGCCTTAACGTGGTCACGCAGCGCGTGGGCCATGAAACAAAAATTGTGCTGCCTGCCGAAACTTACATGGGCGCGGAAATTTTTCCCTGGCACGTGGCGACCAGCGACGCGCAGTCCTATATCACCGGCAGAACCACCAATGCCGTGCGAATGGCCTATTTTTGTGACGGCCACGCCAAGATTACTCCTGAAGCAATCATCTTTAACCAATGCACTAAGGTTGGCGGTCCCGCCATGCCCATTCCTGGCGGTGGCTTGCAGGACGTGCCACCTACCGTCCCATGAAGCAGCGTGCCGTTTACCAAGCACCTGCCTGGGCGCTGGCTTGCGCTCTTTCGGTTTTTTGGGGCGGGTGCAGCACAAAGCAAGGTGCCACGCCGGATAATCGCGGGGACTTCGTTTCCCTGGCTGCCGTGCAAAAGATGAAGCCCGCGACGCCGGTTGCCGTGCGCGGCACCATGATTAAAAAGTGCCCCGTAGCCGGCTGTTGGTTTATTCTGAGCGACGACACCGGAACCATCAAAGTGGATTTAAAAGCGACGAAGCAAACCGTGGTCAGCATCTCCTTGAATACCCAGGCGACTATACGCGGCACAGTCGCTTTGGATGGCTCACACAAAATGATTCGAGCAGTGAGCGCCGCGTTTTGAAGCCTTCACGTTCTTTTACCTGGGCCGCTTTGTCGCTGCCTCTTTTAGCCCTAACGTGGCATTTGACAAAGGGACGCGAGCCAGCCTTGCCTGCTGTTCAAGCGCCAAAGTCACTCGAAGCACCGCCGATGTGCCCGTGGCGCGAGCCGCAAGTGGACATGAAACGCTTTTTCCCCGGCGCCACGCATTTCCGCTATGAAACCTCAGCTTTTTCCAACAAGTTAAGCAACGTCAGAAAGCGCCTGGGCCGCTGGCCGACGGCAGATGAACACCCACTGTATTGGCATCGCGTTTATGGAAAGAAACAGCCTCTCGGCGCTATTTTGACGAAGCGCGTCAAAGGCGAATACGGCGCCATCGAAATCGTTTTAGCGATCCAAGATAATAAAGTCGCGGGAATGCGAATTCAAAGGATGCGGGAGCCGCAGTCTATCGCCCAGACGCTAAACTCTGCGAACTGGCAGCGTTCGTTTGTGGGCAAAACGAGTCGCAATGGTTGGCAACTCGGTAAGGATGTTCCATCAGTGCAACCTGAGGCCCGCAACTCCGCACAAGCCGTAATTGAGGCAGTTCGCACCTTGCTCGTTCTGCACGAAATCAGCGAAAGTTAAAACCAACTTATTTTAGATGTTTATTCTTGCTCTGCGTAATTTATGGCGCCGTCCGCTGCGCAGTGGATTAGCCCTCTGCGGATTGTCGGTTGCCGTCGCGGTTTTGGCGTGCCTCTTAGCGTTTGGACAAGGCTATCAGCGCGAGTTGAACGGCGAACTAAATCGCACCGGCGTGCAAATGATGCTGGTGCCATTGGGCTGCCCCTATGACGCGGCGGCTCGCGTTCTCAAAGGCAAAACACTTGACAACTCACTGCCCGAAAGCGTGCTCTGGCAGGCGCGACGCGATCCGGCAGTCGCCGTTGCCGCGCCTATGCTACTGGTTGCCCTGCCCCGACCGCAAGAAGGCCGCACCGATATGTGGGCCGGGATAGATCAAAGCGCCTTGCAACTCAAGCCCTGGTGGAAAGAAAAAGCAGGAGCACGCTGGTTTCAAGGTGCCGATTCGGTTATTTTAGGCGATGAAGCGGCCCAGGTTGAAGCCCGCGCTCCCGGTGATAAATTTTTCAGCCCTGAAACCGGCCAAACCTTGCGCGTAGCAGGCGTGTTACAGCGCAGTGGCACCAGCGATGACAGCTTGTTTTTCGTGCCCATAGCAACTGCGCAAAAGATGTTCAATCAACCCAAACGCTTAACCGCAGTCGCGCTGCGCTTGAAAGATACTGACCAATATGAAGCCGCTTTAACTCGATTGCAAAAGCTGCGCGGCGTTCAAGTCGTGACGATTTCGGAGATGATGGGCACGTTCTTGAATCTGGTTGGCATTGTGCGCACCCTGCTTTTTTCCATTGCCCTCGTCGCTGTTACGATTAGCGTGCTGGGCGTTTTTAACACTTTGCTGGCGGCTGTTATCGAACGCACGCAGGAGCTTTGCCTGATGCGCGCTTTTGGCGCTTCGCAAGCGCAGGTTTTCGCCATGATAACTCTGGAATCGTTAGCTTTAGTCGGCATCAGCAGCTTGTGCGGATTGTTATTGGCCCAAATGACAGGTGGCCTTTTGGAAGGAATTATTAAACAGTTTCTGCCCTTCGCACCTAACACTTCCATATTCGCGCTTACACCGCAAATTATGCTGCAATGCGTGCTGCTTAGCGCCGGCATCGGCCTGTGTGCCGGTCTTTATCCGGCCTGGCAGGCCAGCCGCTTGCAACCGGCCACTGCTTCCAAAGGAGAAGGCTAATCAAGTCCCGATGAAAATATCCTGGCTTTCTCTTTCTCTGGCTGACTGGCAGAGGCGCCCTTTACGCATGGGCTTGACAACGATGGGCGTAGCCATCGCTATCGCCGCGCTGTGGAGCCTGTTGGCATTTCAGCAAGGCTATCAAAAGGGGATTCATAGCGAGCTTGACCGTTTGGGCGCGCATGTTTTAGTCGTCCCCAAAGGCTGCCCTTATGATGCGGCTTCCATCGCGTTGCACGGCGCCAGTTGGCCTTGCTATCTCAAAGAAGAATACCTGCAACAAGTGCAGCGTGTGGATGGCGTTGCCACTGCCGCACCTTTTTTCATGAACGCGCTTTATGATGATAACGACGAGCAGATTGTATATAACGGCGTGCTGCCTAACCTGTTGGCTTTGAAGCGCAATTGGAAAATCAACGGGCGTTTCCCCACTCGCTCTGGTGAGGTTTTGCTGGGCGCCAACAAAGCCGAAGAACTAAAGGCATCTCCCGGCAAAACGCTACGCTTGCCGGGACTAAAACAAAGCGCAAGGGTTTGCGGGATTCTATCACCCACGCAAGGCGCCGATGATGATTTTTTGTTTTTGCCATTGCCCGATGCTCAAAAGATTTGGAATCATCCGCGCGAACTGACGCATGTTTTAGTGCGCTTATCCGACCCCAATAAAATGGAAGGGGTCGTGTCCGCATTGCGTGGCTGTGACGCCGGCCTCGACATGAACATCGTGCCGCTTGCGCACTTGTTTCATACCATCCAAAACCTGGTTAATTCAACGCGCCTTTTGCTGGGTTGCCTGACTTTGGTGGCTTTGCTGATTGCCGGAACCGGCGTTGGTAACGCAGTTTTGATGGCGGTTGCCGAACGCACGCGCGAAATCGGTGTGATGCGCGCGGTTGGCGCCTCGCGCGGCGATATTTTTCGCTTGTTTTGTTTTGAGACTGTGCAGATTTGCTTCATCGGCAGTGTGCTGGGCATTGCCTTCGCCTTTGCCGCTTCTCATTACGTCGAAAGCTGGCTGCGCGCCCGCTTGCCTTTCGCGCCGCAGGACGCCCTTATTCAGTGGAATTGGAATATAGCGAGCCTTTGCCTGCTAAGCGCGGTTCTTTTAGGTTGCCTGGTTAGCCTGTTGCCGGCGTGGCACGCGGCTTCGCTGTCTCCTATCAATGCGTTGCAAAAAAACGGGGGCCGAATGTGAGCCAGGCTTCTTCGTCCGAGCCGCTTCTGCAAGCCGACAATCTTACCAAAACATATCAACGCGGGCGCGAAGAAGTGCGCGCTTTGGATGATGTTTCGTTCTCAATCCAACGCGCTGAATTTGTAGCCGTTGTTGGGCCATCGGGCGCCGGCAAAACAACCATGCTAAATCTGCTGGGCTGTATGGATGTGCCGACTTCCGGCTCACTCTGCATCGCAGGGCAAGAACTCAGCGGTTTATCCGATGCCAAACGCACGCGATTGCGCCGCGAGCAAATCGGATTTGTCTTTCAGCATTTTGGTTTAATGCCGACGCTGACCGTAAGGGAAAACATTGCCCTGCCCGCTTTGTTCGCGCGGCGCCAGGTTCGCCAACGCGCTGATGAGTTACTGGACAAAGTCGGTCTGGCGGCGCGGCGTAATCATCGCCCGCATGAACTTTCGGGCGGCGAAATGCAGCGTGTTGCCATTGCCCGCGCTTTAATAAACGGGCCGCAAATTCTCTTAGCCGATGAGCCAACCGGCAACCTCGATAGCCAGACCGGCGAAACCATTCTTCAACTCTTCAAGCAACTGCAAAAGGAAGGCTTGACTATCGTTGTGGTCACCCATAATGAGGCGTTATCAAACGCCGCCGAGCGCCGATTAACCTTGCGCGATGGGCGATTGATAGATTAACCGTCCTCTATCAATTTGTTGCGGTAAACTGCGCCTCACTTTGAAGAAAAGCCGTTCCATCCTACTTAAGCGAGGAGATTCTCATGCAAGTTGATGCGGGCTTAAAATTTTTCGTCTGGCTGATTATTGTTGTCATTGGCCTTATTGTTTCCTTCGTTGTCGGTTCCAGCGGCACTCCCTGGGGTATAGGTGCCGCCATTCTCATTGGCCTTTCGACTTTCATCGTGGCCTGGCTGATTTCGGCTTCAATTCGCATGGTGGCGCAATGGCAACGTGCTGTTGTGTTGCGCCTGGGGAAATTTAACGGCATCAAAGGGCCGGGCTTGTTTTTCATTACGCCGCTGGTTGAATCGGTCAGCACCGTAATTGACCTTCGCACCATCACTTCCACTTTCAAAGCCGAGCAGACTATCACCGCCGATACAGTTCCGGTGGACGTGGATGCTGTTTTGTTCTGGCGTGTGACAGACCCGGAAAAAGCCGCGCTCGAAGTGCAAGCCTACGATCAGGCTGTTGGTTGGGCATCGCAAACTGCCTTGCGCGATGTTATTGGCCGCTCGACCCTGGCCGATATTTTGTCGGGACGCGAAAAAATTGATTCAGTCTTACGCGAAATTATTGATCATCGCACTGCTCCCTGGGGCATTCATGTCACCAGCGTGGAAATCCGTGATGTGGTCATCCCCAGCAATTTGCAAGATGCTATGAGTCGTCAGGCGCAAGCCGAACGTGAACGTCAGGCACGTATTATTTTGGGCGAAAGCGAAACGCAAATCGCTTCTAAATTCATGGAAGCCGCCGCCTTGTATGCCACTAATCCCATCGCGCTGCATCTGCGCGCTATGAATATGCTTTATGAAGGCATGAAGGACAAAGGTAGCTTAATTATCGTGCCCTCTTCGGCCCTCGAAACCATGAACCTCGGCGTCACCAATCTGGCAGCACTCAAAGGCATGGCCGAAGAAGCGGGCGCTGCTCCTGCCAACGTGCCGATTCCTGCTTTGGGCAACCAACCCTCAGCCGCAGCTTCAAATTTTCCCGGAATGGACTTATGACCAAGGATGAGGGATGAAGGCGGAAGGATGAAATAAGAGAATCATTTTTCATCCTTCCGCCTTCATCCCTCATCCCTCACTTATGGATGCTCTAATTTTGGCCGGCGGTAAGGCTCCAGATGATTTATTGGACAAGGCGCCGTCCGGTGACCGTGCTTTAATTGAACTCGAAGGCAAAACGCTGTTGGCTTACGTTTATGAAGCCTTGCGCCAAACGCCGGGCATCGAGCGCATCGCCGTCGCCGGTTCTCCAGGCGCTTTAGCTGCTTTGTCTTCTGTTGCACCGCTGGCATTGCCGGCGCCTGCTGCTGATACGATGATGGATACAGTTGTTTCCGGCCTGCGCGTTTTAGAGGCGCCGGATGTATTGATCAGCACCTGCGATATTCCTTTAGCCACGGCTTCAACTTTTGAAGAACTGATAAAAAAAACGCGAGAGCGCAACTTAGACGCATGTTATCCGATTGTGCGCCGCGCCGTTTGCGAGGCGCAGTTTCCCGAAGGCAAGCGCACTTATGGGCACGTCAAAGAAGGCGCATTTACGGCGGGAAATGCGGTCATTGTGCAAAGCCATGTTATCGAGCCAATGCTTGATTTTTTCAAGGCTTCTTACAACGCACGCAAAAACCCTTTAGCAATGGCGAAGCTGTTTGGTGCGGGGTTTTTATGGAAAGCCTTGACACGACAATTGCGCGTCCAAGAAGCCGAATTCACTATGTCACGCTTGCTTGGTTGTCAGGCTGGCGCCATTGAAATGAACGATGCCTCAATCGCTTTCGACATTGATAAACTGGAGCATTACCAAACAGCGCTAAAACAATTAAAAATGCAAAGTTAAAAATGCAAAAAAGTTTTCATTTTTAATTTTCAAGAGGTTTCCATGCAAAGCAAGCAAGCTATCGCCACACCCGATGCCCCGCCCGCCTTAGGGCCTTATTCGCAGGCTATCCGCGTCAACGACACCATTTACGTGTCCGGCCAACTGCCGATGGATCCAAAAACGCGGCAACTGATTAGCGGCAATATTGCCAAGCAAACAGAACAGGTTTTGTTGAATATCCGCGCCATTCTCGAAGAAGGCGAAGCCTCGCTGGAACATGTAGTCAAGATGACGATTTACATGAAAGACCTTTCGCAGTTCGATGACATGAATCGCGTTTTTGGTCTTTTCTTTCCTACCAGTGAACACAGCCGCACCCTGCCACCAGCTCGGTCAACAGTCGAGGTGTCGCGCCTGCCGCGTGATGCGGCCATTGAAATGGATGCGATTGCGGTTGTCACCGGCGGCTACGTTGACCTCGAACTGTTTTAATTTTCATCAATTCTCTCACTGGCGAAAACATTGATTACTATCTTGGCGTCCCTTCGACAATCTTTAAGAGCAGGTGGTTTTCATGAATTGCACATTTACGCCTCTGGTTATTTCGCTTTCCCCAAGCGCCGGTTTTTGTTCGGTATTATGGGCTGATGGACAGCGCTGCGAAAGCGCCGACTTCATGACGCCTGCCGAAGCCTATCAAGCTTTTAACGCCATGTGCGTCACTTACCCTCATGCCATGCGGGTCATCAACGGCGAAATCTTGCCCCAGTCAGGAGTTCAACAAGCAGCACAGCGAGAAAGAATTGTTCATTGACAGGCGAAACTGATGGCCCCACAAGAAAAGGGCAGCTTGATACCTTTTATCAAGCTGCCCTTTTGCGTTAGCTGAAAATGTTAGTTGAAAGCTAAACCGGCCTCGTTTAATAGCGGCACGAAAAACTCCGTGTCACGCGCGGTTTGTTCAAAGACTTCATCGGTGGAAAGATCACGAAAGCTATGGTGACCTTGATATTCGCTGTGCAATGAAATGGGGCCATCAAAATTCATTTCTTTCAAGCATTCTAAAACGCGAACCCACGGCACATTGCCATCGGATAAAGGGCAAAAAACCACTTTATGACGACGCCCGCCTGCATAGCCTTGCCCATCGTTTGACCAGAAGAAATCCTTCACAGCCAGCATGATGGTGCGCTCGCGCAAAGAATCGAGGCCCATGACCCAGCCGGAACTACCACCTTCGATAACGGCATGAGCCGCATCAAAATACAGTCCGAGCCACTGAGGATCAACATTTTCCAGTGCATGAGCAATATCACCTAAATTGGCGCCGAAGAAATTGTGCGAGTGATTGTGGTAGCCGCCTTTGATGCCGATTTCTTTGTTTAACGCTGCTAAATCGACGAAACGAGCCGCCACTTCCTGGCGGTGCCGGCGCAAGGTGCCAAAACCGGCATAGGAAAAATAGCCGAGCTTATAATAGTCCACACCCGCTTCCGAGGCGGCGCGCAAAACAGCACTCGTGTGCGGTGCATTTGCGTCGGTGATCGCCGTGGTAATCATGGCGATATGAACGCCTTCACGGTTTAAAATTGCTGATGCAGTCAGCAAGTCGTCCGCTGCGCGTTCGGGTTCGACATGGCCGCCGGGACGCACCGTTAAATCAACAGCGTTGATATTCATGGCGCGTAGGCGGCGCGCCGTTTCATCGAGGGGCAACCCGGCTAAATGCTTGGAAAACACGCAAAGTTGAGACATGATTTTCGCTTTCTTTGTGGGCTTATTTAAGCATACGCAATGCAGGCGATGGTTTGTCTGCACCGTTGGCTGCGTTTATGCTTTCCCTTTACAAATCATTAAGAAACCGCAGACAAATGGGGCGCAACCTGTAAGTTTTCATCACGTCTGGCAAGGGCAACTTCCTCTTTGGAAGTTTAAAAGGCGCGAATTTCTCTCAATAAGGCGGGCTAATCCCGACATTCTACGGCACCGCCTTTGCGCCCCACTTGCCGAAATCAAAAACCGGAGAAGGATAACTCTCATGGACAATAATAATTTAAATCAGACTCCGCGCCGTAAAACGCGAAGCGTGCTGGCAACAGGTGGCGTGCTGGCCGCTTTGGGCGCTGGTTATGCCATCGGCACCAATGTCAATGCCCAGCAAGGCGCTGCGGCGGGCACTCCCGCTGCCAGCGCCCCGGTTGTTAACACGCCGGCGACGCGCGATGCGGCTTCGATGCAAGATGCTTTTGCCGCCGTTGCCAAAGCTGCCGAACCGGCGGTTGTGACGATCACGACTGAGCGCAAAATGACTACAGCCAACCGTGGTCTGCCGGGAATGCCCGGTTCGCCGCGTATGCGCCCCTTTGGTGGCGGTGAAGGTGGCCCAGGTGGCGGGCAAGGCGACCCCTTTGAAGAGTTCATGCGTCGCTTCCGCGACTTTGGCTTTTCGCCTAACAGCGCACAAAAAGAGGAACTGCGCGGCTTGTGGAAAGAAGTCCAAAACCGCCCCTCTGGTTTGGGTTCGGGCATGATTTATCGCCAGGATGGCCTGATTCTGACCAACGCCCACGTAGTTAAGGGCGCCGATAATGTTTTGGTCAAATTAAGTGATGGCCGCGAATTTTCCAAAGCTAAAGTGCTGGGTGTGGACGAGCGCTCGGACGTGGCCGTTGTGAAGATTGAAGCCACCAACCTGCCGACTGTAAAATTCGGTGATTCCGGCAACGTCCGCGTTGGTGACTATGCTATCGCCGTTGGTAACCCGTTTGGCCTGGAGCACACCGTCACTGTCGGCGTGATTTCAGCCAAAGCGCGCGAAGTAGATGCCTTTTCACGCCAGCGCTCTACTGCCGGTGAATACTTGCAAACCGACGCTTCGATCAACCCCGGCAACTCCGGCGGCCCTTTGTTTGACATTTATGGCCGCGTTATTGGCGTGAACAACGCCATTTACAGCGAAAGTGGCGGCAACATCGGCATTGGCTTCGCCATTCCGATTAACGTAGCACGCGACATCGCTGACCGCTTGGTGACCGATGGCAAAATTCGTCGTGGTTACTTGGGAGTGAGCATCGAAACTCTTGAAGAAGAGGACGCACGCGGTATGGGCCTTCCTGTGGGCACCAAAGGTGTGCGCATCGCCGAAGTTAATCCTGACACACCGGGCGCCCGCGCCGGCCTGGAAGTGGGCGACATCGTGCAGGAGATCAACGGCCAGGTCGTCACTAAGAGTTCCGAATTGCAACGCACTGTGCAAGCGGCTCCGGTAAATTCCAAAGCCACCCTCAAAGTCTTGCGCGGCAACAAAACCGTTAACCTGACCGCAACTCTGGATGAATTGAAAGATGACGTGGGCACTACTCAGCCAACTGCTCCTGAAGCAGAAAAAGCTGAACCGCGCACGCAAGGCACGGCTTTGAGTGAGCTGGGAGTTAGTGTCAAAACCTTGACTCCGGCTCTTGCCACTCAACTCAAACTGAAGGTGAAACAGGGCGTGGTGATTTCCGATGTGAAAGAGGATTCGCCTGCCGCTAACGCTGGCCTTAGCGAAGGCGATGTTATCCTGCGCGTCGGCATCACGCCGGTTGCCAGCGTCGCCGAAATGCAAGCTGCCGTCAAAGCTTTGTTGGCCGGGCAGCCCGCCGGCGATAAGAAAGTTTCGCTTTACGCGAACGTCGCCTCCGAACTCGACCCCAGCGGTAGTGGTCGTCGCAACGTGTTCGTAACGCTCACTGTTACGCAGTAACCTCAACTCCACCCCTCTCCCACGGGAGCAGGTAAACTCAACGGCCCGTCAACGCATAATGCGTTGACGGGCCGTTGTTTTCTCCGTATGCTCTTTGTGTCGCTTTTCGCGTTGCCTCTGGCATCGCCTCTTGGTGTCTTTTGTTGTTCTTTTGTTGTATGAAACCGCGTTATTTTATCCAAACTTACGGCTGCCAGATGAATGTTCACGACAGTGAGCGCATGGCTGGCCTCTTAGATGATCTGGGCTATGAGCCAACAACAGCTCCCGGCGATGCCGATGTCATCTTGATGAATACTTGTGCTGTGCGCGAGCGGCCCGAACACAAGTTGTATTCGGAGCTTGGCTCACTTCGCAAGCTGAAAAAACTCAACCCCAACTTGGTGATAGGCGTGGCCGGCTGCATGGCCCAACGCGAAGCCGATGGCATTCGCGCCCGCGTGCCCGAAGTAGATATTTTGCTTGGCCCGCGCAATCTTCATCACTTGCCGCATCTGTTACGTCAGGCTCAAGAAACCCATGCCGATGGACTCGATTTAGAGTGTGACCCGACGCCCGCTACGCCGGTTCGCCGTTCAAGCGCGATTTCGGCCTATGTGGACATCATTTTTGGCTGCAATTTTAAATGCACCTATTGCGCGGTGCCTTCGGCGCGGGGCCGCGAAGTGTCGCGCAGTCCACAGGAAATCCTGGATGAAATCAAGCAGCTTTCTGATTTGGGTTATCGCGAAGTAACTTTACTCGGCCAAACCGTGAACGCTTACGGGCATGACCTTGAAAAACTGCCCGACGGCTCGCGGGTTGATTTCGCCTGGTTGTTGGAAGCGATTAATTCCATCAACTCGAAACTGCGCGTTCGTTTTACCAGTCCACATCCGATGTATTTCAACCAAAAGCTGATTGAAGCCATCGCGCAATTGCCCTCGGTTTGCGAGCATTTGCATTTACCGTTGCAAAGCGGTGACGACGATTGCCTGCGCCGCATGAAGCGCACTTATACCATTGAAAAATACCGGCGTATCATTGATTCCATTCGCGAAAGGATTCCCGGCGTAGCGGTCACAACCGATGCTATTGTGGGTTTCTGCGGCGAGACAGAGGAAGAATTCCAAAACACGCTGGGCGCCTTTGAAACCATTCAATTCGACCA
Source organism: Abditibacteriaceae bacterium (assembly GCA_036399215.1). Classification (GTDB taxonomy): domain Bacteria; phylum Armatimonadota; class Abditibacteriia; order Abditibacteriales; family Abditibacteriaceae; genus DASWNL01. The sequence continues at coordinate 731 of DASWNL010000569.1, read as the reverse complement.
GGCATTCATGTTCGCTTACTCGCCGCGTCATACCACAGAAGCCTGGGCCTGGGCCGATGATGTGCCGCACGCCGTTAAGCAGCGCCGTTTGCGAGAACTGATTGATCTGCAAAATCACATCGCAAGGGAAAAGAATCGCGCTTTGGCCGGACAGTGCTTTGAAGTGTTGGTTGAGGGTGTCAGTGACAAGGACGCGACACGGTTAATGGGTCGCACGCGCGGCAATAAATTAATGCTTTTTCCGGGCGAAATCGAAAACTGCCCGCCTGGTTCGGTTGTCGAAGTGGAAACCCACGAAGCGTTTTTGTGGGGCTTTGTCGGCCAAATGCAAAGCGTTGTAGGTCGCCAACCTATACCACGTAAAATCATTGAGTTGTCGGTTGCGTAAAAAGAGCGTGTCGTTCTGAATGCAGTGAAGAATCTAAGGGTTAGGCTGATTTTTTAAATTGTATTCTTTGTTACGTTCAGAGGTTGTCTATAAAGTGGGATTTGAATCGCAACAGAAGAGTTGTCATTCCCGCGAAGGCGGGAATCCATACTTTTTGCTATTTGCAGCAAAATGCTGTAAACACTCCCACACATGGATTCCCGCCTTCGCGGGAATGACGAACATTTTGATTTCTCTTTTGATGACTTTTCATACAACCTCTCAGAATGACACGCGCCTTTTAAGAGTTTCGCTAATCTAATTTTTGGTAGTTGAACCATGAAAAACCTCGCTTTACTTTGCT
>DASWNL010000568.1:0-2249 GCA_036399215.1 Abditibacteriaceae bacterium | reverse complement strand
GCCTAAGGCATTAAACCATGAAAAACAGCCTATTGTTTCTGTCCGTGCTTTTAAGCTCTACGGTTTGGCCTACCGCCTGGGCCGCGCCTATATCACCCAAAGCGTTGCCCAAACTGCAAGATGTTTTGGAGCCGTTACCACCTTCGTCAGTGAAAGTCGGCGGCTTTTTAGGGCAGCGATTTCAAAACAATGCCACTAACCGGCTTTTAGTGGTGGACGAAGCCGATTTGTTGGCCGGTTTTCGCAATCGGCCTGGACGGCAGGCCTGGATTGGCGAGCACGTCGGCAAATTTCTGCATGCCGCGACTTTAGCGTGGGCCAATAACCAAGACCCGAAACTGCGCGAGAAGATTGACCGCGTGGCCAGTGAACTCATCAAAACGCAGGAAGCCGACGGCTACTTGGGCACTTACACCAAAGACAAGCGCTTTGGCTTGTATCCCAATGCAGATTGGGATGTGTGGGTGCATAAATACAATCTCATTGGCCTGCTAACGCATTACGAACAGACCGGCAACGTCGCGTCCTTAGAAGCCTGCCGCAAGATGGCTGACTTGTTATTGAATACTTTCGGGCCGGGCAAGAAAAGCATCCTCGCCGCCGGCACGCATGTCGGCATGGCTTCAACCAGCGTTTTAGAACCGATGGTTTTGCTATATCGCACTACCGGGGAAGAAAAGTATCTGGACTTTGCCAAATACCTGGTGCAGTCGTGGGATGAGCCGAACGGCCCCAAAGTCAAAAGCACTTTAGAAGCGACCGGCAAGGTCAACAAGACCGCCAACGGCAAAGCGTATGAGATGCTTTCCAACCTTGTCGGCTTATGCGAGTTAGCGCGACAAACCGGCAATAAAAGTTTGCTCGAAGCGCCGCAAAAGGCCTGGGCCGATGCGGTGGCGAATCAGCGTTATATTACCGGCACTCTCAGCCATCACGAGCATTTTCATGCCGACCATGAACTGCCGCATAACAACGGGGCCAACATGGGCGAAACCTGCGTCACCACGACATGGATTCAACTCAACTGGCAGCTATTGCGCTTAACCGGCGAAGCGAAATACGGCGATGAAATCGAGCGCGCTTATTACAATCACCTGGCCGGCGCACAACTGCCGGATGGCTCCAAGTGGTGCTACTACACGCCACTCGAAGGCACCAAGCCGTATGGCAATGCCACCAACTGCTGCCTGAGTAGCGGCCCACGCGCCATAGCGCTTTTGCCACAGATGATGTTTTTCAAAAGGCGTCTGAATGGCCGTGAAACGATTTCGTTAAATTTATGGGAAGATGGTGTTGCTGTAACACCGCTAAATGGCAGAGAAGTTCGTGTCACCGTGGAAGCAAGGGACGCCCCCACTAATCGCGTTTTCTTCATGATAAGTGGCATTCCAGTTGACGAGCAATTGTGGCTGCGGAGGCCGCAAACGATGGATGACATTACACCTCAATGGAAGAACGTCGCAGAAAATACCTGGATAAGACGGCAAACAGGGGCGGGTGGCTCTCTCGCAATGGAGTGGACGAAGAGAAATAATCTTGCGCTGGGTAGTAACACTAACGCGGGCCGAGTCGTCCTGCAATATGGCCCCTATGTTCTGGCTTACGATGAAAAACTCAATCCTAATTTACCGTCAGGGCGACTTGTGACTTTAGCCGCCAACGCAACGGCGAAACCTGTGGGTGATAACAAATTCGAGGTGCCGATTGCCTTTAAAGACGGCACCTCGAAAAACGCCGTCTTTGTGCCCTTTGCTGAAGCGGGCGCAAGTGGCAGTCGTTTCGCGGTTTGGTTACGCGCGCCGGGTAACTTTCCGGGGGATGATTTATTGTCGCTGGGACACGAAACGCGCTCGCGTGAAGGCAACGTCAATGGCTCGATTCTTGATGGCGAAACCGGTAGTTTTGTGGTGACTTTCGATGGTAACAAGGCAGAACAAGATTGGTTCGCGGTTGAACTGGACAAGGCGATGACAGTTGGCCGCATCGTTTACGCGCACGGCCAAAATTTTCACGACGGCGGCTGGTTTGACGCTTCGGGAGGCAAGCCGCAGATTCAAATTAAAAAATCCAAAGACGCCGCGTGGGAAACGGTTGGCACATTAGCAGATTATCCGGCCACGACGGCAACCGATAACAAAGGCTTAAAAGCGGGGCAGAAATTCACTTTCAAACTACCAGCGCCGCTTTCGATTGTGGCGTTGCGTATCATTGGCAAGCCCGCGCACGGTGATAACCCTGATCAAGCCTTT
>DASWNL010000567.1:0-1834 GCA_036399215.1 Abditibacteriaceae bacterium | reverse complement strand
AACTTTTTCTTCGGGGCGGAGAAGCCGGCGCGGGCAGCTGAAGTTTCTTCTTCTCCCCGCGGCACCAGCAGCCACACCACCCGCAATGGAAAAACAGAAAACGCTTTTCCGGTTTGGAAAAGCGTTTCGATGTGCCGTTCGCGTTTTAGACGTTCGGCGAGGGAAAAGGTATAGGGCACCGGCATGGGCCGGGAGGGTAGAAGGATTACTTAAGGCGGCGCTCGTCGCTTACGGTGAGCTTGTGACGGCCCTTGGCGCGGCGCGACGCGAGGACCTTACGGCCATTGGCGGTCTGCATGCGCTGGCGGAAGCCGTGAACATTCTTGCGGCGGCGGCGGGAGGGTTGGAACGTGCGTTTCATGGTCGTTGTCTCCGGTTTATGGAGCAGTAACCCGCTCCGGCATTTCTAAAAAGGACGGCAAAAGTAAGGGAATATGTTGGAAAAACGGCACCCAGAATGGAACTAATGGATTGCGAAGGAGTAGCCGATAGCCAAAATCTCCGCAGCTAATCTGAAGCCCATCCTCCATCCAGCCCGGCTGAATGAAATGCTTGCCCAATTGCGGCACAACTATCTCTCCAGGCCACCGCCTGCCAGCGCCGATGCCCGCCACCGATTACAATGAGTTGCGGCATGAAGATGGTTTTCAGCGATGATGGCGACAAACCTTTCAAAGACCGGTTCACAATCAGCACATCTACCGGGAAGGGGGAGTGTGTCTCATAAGTCAGCGTATCGCCTAGGAGCAGAACGGTTTTGCCGGCTACCCGGAACACATCTTGCGTTGCCGGGGATGCCGCACGCCAGGCACGCAAACCAATGCGCGTGTCTTTGGTTGTTTGCCTTGCCGCCTCCCAGCTCGTGTCGGCAAACAAGGGTTGGTGACTGGCACCGATAATGCGCTCTATAAATGTGTGGCGGGTCCCCGCATAAACGATGAGGCGATCTTGCTTCAGCGCAGTGTAACGGCTGGTAGAGATCAGTGTAAGAAAGACACAAAGCGAGGCTAGTGCGCCGTAAAGTGCTAAGTGCCTTTTATGAAACAGAAAGATGGCAGTGCATGTAATGACTGCATACAACCACATCATCTGTGCGCCACTGATTTGAAGATGACTCCAGGAGGCAGGATTCCCCTTCTGCAAAAGCAGCACTATCCAGTTGAAGCCTTTCATCAGCCACGTAACTATCGTAGCCACCAATGACGCCAGCGGCGGTGCCCATGACAACGCAAGGATGAGCAAGCCACCAATCAGGCCGCACGCTCCCAGCATCACCCACGCAAAAACATTCGCCACCAAAAACCACAGAGGGAAGTTGTGGAAGTAATAGACAGAAAGGGGTGCCGTGAGAACTTGCGCAGCGAGGCTTGCAGCTACCACGCGCCAGAGCACATTTCCGATCGTCCAGGGGGAATATACCCAACGCGAAATGGGCGGGTAGAAGATGATAAGCGAAAGCACAGCTGCAAACGAAAGCTGAAAGCCTACGGCAAACAACCACATCGGCTCATAACACAAGAGCGCAAAAGCTGCTGCACAAAGTGTGTTCAGCGCTGAGCCTTCGCGCCGTACAAGAAACGCAAGCGCAATCACCGAAAACATCACCGCCGAGCGCACGGCCGACGGCGGCGCGCCGGCAACCAGGACATAAACCCAGACCAGCGCTACACCCAGGAGATATTTGAAGACCCGCGCCCTACGTCCGCGCAGCCAAAATAGTGCGCCATTCACCACCAGAAACAGCATGGCCACGTGCCCACCGGATATAGCAACGATGTGAATGACACCCGTCTCGGCATATGCCTGTCGCAGTTCCGGGTCGAAGTCGGCTTCG
>DASWNL010000566.1:0-5078 GCA_036399215.1 Abditibacteriaceae bacterium | reverse complement strand
ACAGTTCGTTCTTCTCATCGGCGCAGGCCCACAAACGATTCTGCGCGTCGAAGCATAAGCCATTGGCCCTACCCGCCGGCTCCAAAAATTTGGATAATTGGCCGTCTATGCCCCACTTCCAGATGCGATTATTGGGCTGGTCGGTAAAATAAACATTGCCTGCGTTATCCGGCGCCGGGCCTTCGGTGAAGGCGAAATCACCGGCTAACTTTTGCAAGGTCGCATCAGCAGCGATGAGATTTTTTTCATTCTGCGTATGGCCTATGATTGGCAAAGTAGAAACGAGAGCAAAAACGGCGAGTTGTGAAAATGTTTTCTCAAATGATTTCATGGCCGCCTTTGACAACGCAGCGAAGCAGATTTGGCGCGCCATGATTGAAATTACTTCGACTTTATCTATCAACGAAGACGAAATTCACGAAGAGTTCGTGCGCTCGTCCGGCGCGGGCGGCCAAAACGTCAACAAGGTTTCAACCGCCGTGCAACTGCGCTTCGATGTGGAGAATTCCAATTTGCCACCCGATGTGAAAGCGCGTCTCGCCAAAGTGGCCGGAAGCCGATTGACCAAAGACGGCATTCTTATCATCAAAGCGCAAACCCACCGCACCCAGGAGCGCAATCGCCAGGAAGCCTTGCAGCGCCTGGTTGAACTTATCCAATGCGCGGCTATAAAACCCAAAGTGCGCCTTGCCACCAAACCAACCCGCGCCTCCCAAAAGCGCCGCCTCGAAACCAAGCGCCAGCACAGCGCCAAGAAACAGCTTCGCAGAAGTGTGATGGATGATCCTTAAAATTTCGGTGCCATGCAAGTCTGCAGATTCATCTTAAGGCACCTGGATGAACTCAACACTTGACCATATTTCGTTGCCTTCGGGCGACAGAAAAATGGCCTTAATAGAAACGCGACCCGCACCTTGTGGCACAATTAGCAGGGCACGCGCCACGCCATCGGCGCCAGCCTTGACTACATCATCCTGGAAACCCGGATTGTTGATGTGGCCTATCGGTTTGAGTGGCCTGGTGGTTGGCTTGCTTAAATTTTGGCCAGTCTTTATTGCCGTAGGCGTAGCAACCGATAGCGGCGCCTGAAAGGCTTGAAACAAAATTTTAGTTGGAGGTTGCCATCCCCCACCTTCCCACTCTACCTTAGCTTCCAATTGAACGCGATAGTTTTTGAGTTGACTGGACACCGCACCGACGATTTGTGCATCTACCTCTATATCCAGTGACGGGACAACCAGCACTTCACTTTTGATTGTGTTACCGCAGGTGAACACAATGGTTTTTAGATCTTTGTCATCCAGAGAAACAGCGTTTTGCTCGGAAGCCGCAAGCCAGGTTTCGCTACCACCCATGCCACTTGAAGGCACTATCGCTCCGCTCCAGGCCAGGGGGTCGTCAAAGTCCGATTCATCACTGGTCCAATCGGGCCAGGGTTCTTGAGGACGTAATTTGATGGCGCGAAAACCAACCGTCAAATCGCTGGGAATCGTGAGAGGATAACCTTTTTGGCCCTTGCGCGGCACATCTTGCCAATGGTCATCATCTGTCGACCATTGCAATTTCGCCACATATTTTTTATTGGGATCAAAAGGATGCACGCCTGCCGGTGGGATTTCCGTAGGCGCCGGCAAACCTCGCGAACGGCTATAAGCGATGGCATTGGCCCGTTCTTTTATGCGGCGCGCGCCTTCAACATCTTCGCGCAATAAGCGTGTGATAACGTGCTTTCGGCTGCCCACCCATTGTTCTTTCGATTCGGGATCATAGTATCGACGAGTGGCACGCACCGTGATTTTCCACTCACCTGCATGAGTAGAAAAGCCATTCAATCGCCAGTAAGGATACTTAGGGTCTTTCTCACGTAACTTTATTGGGAATGATGGCGGTTTCGCTTTATTGGGAATAGACGGAGGCGCCCATGCCGCGCCCGGCGTTATGCGTTGCTGCACATCCATCAGTTCCCAAGTCGTCTCACCACCCTCGATAGAGCGTCCTCGTGATAGTTCTTTCATGTTATCGCTCGCTATTAGTTCGCCAGGCGCAAGATAAGTGTCTCTTATGCTGTGCAGTGGATTTTGTGGAATTCCGCGCTCGACAATTGTAAGCTTCAACGGATGCACCGGTGGCTGGTGGGTGTCCGAATACCAACGCAGTCCGAGCGCCAAAGCGAAAACGAGGGCGAAAACGCCTAATATCAAGCGATTATCTTTGCGGTTTTCTTTTTGCCGGTAAGATTCGTTCTTTTGCATGATGCCTCTCATTTTGACAAAAAGTTAGCAAAAAAAGAGCGCAACCTTATAAAAGGCCGCGCCCTTTTCGTATGGGCGCACGCTGTGCGCCCATATGAAAAAATATTACTTAGCGATGCTGCGGCGGATGTCTTCGAGAGTTAGCGAGCCGTCGCCGTTAGGAGTTGGCTCATCGGCACTGGGGGCGTGAATGGCGTGCTCACGACGCTCGCGTTCGCAGATGGCGGCGGCGATAAGGCCACGAAACAGCGGATGGGCACGCGTCGGGCGGCTTTTGAATTCGGGATGAAACTGACTGGCTATGAAATAGGGATGATCGCGCAGTTCGATCATTTCCGCTAGGCGCGCATCGGGGCTGGTGCCGCTGAAAACTAAGCCGGCTTCGCCCAAAACCTGATGATAGCGCGGGTTGACTTCGTAGCGATGGCGATGGCGTTCGAGAACCAGTTCCGCACCATATAATTTGTGCGCTAAAGTGCCGGTGGGAATGGCACAAGGATAAGTGCCCAAACGCATGGTGCCGCCTTTGCGCTCAATGTGGCGCTGATCGCGCAACATGGCAACGACAGGGTGCTCTGTGCCTTCATCGAATTCGGTGGAGTTGGCAGTTTTAAGTCCGGCGACGTTGCGCGCGAATTCGATAACGGCGGTTTGCAAGCCGAGGCACAAACCCAAAAACGGCGTGCCGTTTTCCCTTGCGTAGCGAATCGCGGCAATCTTACCTTCAATGCCACGCACGCCAAAGCCGCCGGGCACAACGATGGCATCCACACCTTTGAGATTTTCGGTGATGTTATCGCCCAAACCTTCGGCGTTCAGCCATTCGATTTCGACTTCGGCTTCGTTTTCGATGCCGCCGTGCTTGAGCGATTCCACAACCGAAATATAAGTATCCGGCTGCGAAACGTGCTCCATGTATTTGCCGCAGATGGCGACTTTGACTTTACCGCGCGGCGATTTGACGGCGCGCACAATGCGCTTCCAGTCTTTGAGGTCGGGTTCTGATTCCTGGAAGCCCAGACGCTTCATGACGAGCTGCGGAAAGTTCTGCTCTTCAAAACGCATCGGCAGTTCGTAAAGCGTCTCGCAATCTAAGCCTTCCACGATGGAGTCGGGCATAATATCGCAGTAGAGCGCGATTTTCTTCTTCATCTCTTCGGTCAGCGGCATCTTGGTGCGGCAAATGAGGATGTCCGGCGTGATGCCAATGTTGCGCAGGTCGCGCACGCTGTGCTGCGTCGGCTTGGTTTTCATCTCGTTCTTTGGCCCCACAGAAGGCACCAAAGTTACATGCACATACATCACGTTTTCGATGCCTTCGTCAATCTTCATCTGGCGAATGGCTTCGGTGAAAGGCAGCGATTCGATGTCGCCGATAGTGCCGCCGATTTCGATAATCGCTACATCGGCGTTGGCATCGGCGGCGTTCTGGCGAATGCGATATTTAATCTCGTCGGTGATATGCGGAATGACCTGCACAGTCTGGCCCAAATAATCACCGCGCCGTTCGCGGTCAACCACCGATTGATAAACCACGCCGGTTGTCATGTTCGACATGCGCGAAAGATGCTGGTCAATGAAACGCTCGTAGTGGCCGAGGTCGAGGTCGGTTTCCGCTCCATCTTCGGTGACGAAAACCTCGCCGTGCTGATGCGGGTTCATAGTGCCCGCGTCCACGTTGAGATAAGGATCAATTTTCTGAATAGAAACGCGATAGCCGCGCGCTTTTAAAAGGGTGCCCAGACAGGCCGTTGCGATGCCTTTACCAATGCTCGAAACAACGCCGCCGGTTACAAAAACGTATTTACTCATGGGAAAACTCGAAATTCTAAACAGCCTTGCATTTTAACGAAAAACCGGTGACGTGGGTTTGAGTGATTTTCAAAGCGAGACTTTAAGGCCGAGCATAACGAAAGTCGATTTCGATTAAGGAAATGCAGTTTTAGATTTGCTCGCTGGTCTTATGGCAGTTGATGGTTGCCATTTAATCGTGGAGGCCACGCCACGCACTGCCATTTCTAAACCCCACAATTCCAGTGGTTGGTCGGGATGACTAAATCTTATTTGCTTGCGCTGTTCTGCTCGCACTACTTCTAAATCAGTGAAAGGCACATCCGGGCCAAGCGGATAAAAAGATTGGAACGAAAAGAATTTTTTCTCAAATAGGGCTGACAACTTCACAAAATCGTTAAATCGACCACTTCGACGAACAGGATTGTCAGTTGTCCCGCTAAGCCAGACGGCTCGCCCATCCGCATACAACACAATTTTGTTGAGCGGTGTGGGAGGGGCGGCAAGACCCGGATGATCATCCAACACTATTTCCGTAATCTTGTCGCGCGACGGTGCTTTTGATGGCTTGGCAAAAGCTGTGGCGCTTAATGCAAATAGCACTGGAACAAGCAAAAAGGAAATCAACTTTAAGCGTTTTATTAGCTTCTCCTTTACCCAATCTTGCGAATTAAGGCACGCACATAGCCGGCGGCGGCACGCCATTCGAGATGGGTAATTAAGGCTGTTGGCGTGCTGTAACCCCACAGGTGATGCGCGCCGCCCCAAATATCCCAGGGGCCTTCGGGTTCGATGATGACCGCCGCTTCGTTGCCGCCGGCTTCTTCGATGCGCGTTAACTGCTCTTTGGCTGCGCCGCTCCATTCGGGTGCAGCGCCAAAAACAGTGCTGGCAATGTCAATGGTTTGGTCACGAACAGAGCGTCCCGGCGAAATAAAGGCGTGCGGATAGGTTTCCATCATCAACCATTCGCGCACCATCGCAGCCAAGGCGGCAATAACAGGTGCGGCGCCGTCCTGTGGCATCTGTTTTTCA
>DASWNL010000565.1:0-2168 GCA_036399215.1 Abditibacteriaceae bacterium | reverse complement strand
GTCGGGGCCGCCGCAGGCGAGCTGTTGTCCTGTGCTGGTGCGGCGGCGGGTAACAGCAATGGAGCAGCCAACCCCAACATCAAAGAGCCGCGCGCAAATTTTCGGAGCATTAGTATTCCGATGATCATGCCTTTATCCTTTATGAAATAAAACTACTTTTAGTCGCGCCACTTCAGCGCGCCCCACAGGGCTGCGCCTTGCGCTCCCGCCAGCAAAACTAAGCAATTAACAGCAACGCCGGGCGCGGTTTTCATTACGTCATCAACGCGCGCGCCCGGCCCGATGGCGCTCCAACGCGCACTCAAATCAGTCAGGCCACATAAGCCACCGTAAGTCCAGCGCGTGGCACACAGCGTCGAAAGCCAGCGCAGACTATCGGGCAGCCTATCCAACGGCACCAGGCCGGAAAACAGCACTTGCATCAGCAGCAACACGGCAACCGCCGTAATCGCCTGATCCGCAGAAGAAGCCAGCGCCGAGACCAAAAGTCCCAGCAATACGGCGTTTAACGCGCCCAGAAATAAAAGCAACCAGGCCGTTATCATCTCGCTGCCGTTTAAATAGAAAGGAATTTGCAACGCCACGATGCCCAGCAGCAGGGCGCTTTGCACCAAACCCAGCAGTGCAAACAGGCAAATTTTGGAAAGCAAATACGGCTCTATATTCAAAGCGACCTGCCGTTCACGCCGGTAAATCGGGCGCTCTTTGACGATTTCGCGGGCCGCATTGCATAAGCTAAAGCAGACCATACTGAACGCCATAAGAAAGAGCAGACGAGTCGCGTCGTGAATTGGCCAATGACCGTTGGCGCCCGGCGATTGGTTACGTGCAAAAGTCTGATTATCAAACAAAAGCGTAATAAGAAAAGCCACGAAGGGTGCCTGAGCCAACCAAAGCCACAAGTTGCGCTTGTCACTCCACATGATTTCCAGCGAGCGCGCCCAAAGCGTGGCTAACTGTCGGCCCGGCGCGCCGCTGCCTGCTTCGGGTAATGCGGCGAGCGGGGAAAAGGCAACTCCATCATGGGTGTTCAAGGCGCCCGCAAAATCGCGGGCGCCTTCGTTGAGAATATCGTAAACCGCCGCAAAATCGCGCGCTCCGAAAAATCGCAAGGCTTCGCGCGGTGAACCATAAAACGCTAAAACTCCGCCACGCGCTAAAAACGCCACTTTGTCATATTGCTCTAAGGTGGCAGCGGCATGCGTCACGACAACAACAGTTCGCCCCTGATTGGCTAGTTCACGCAAAAGCTGCGTCACGCGCCGCTCGAAGCCAGCGTCAAGCCCTGTTGTCGGCTCGTCCAGAAACAGCGCTCCAGGACGCGATAGCAGTTCAACGCCAATGTTTACCCGCTTACGCTCGCCGCCACTGAGCGTGTGAATTTGATGGTTACGCCGCTCTTCAATACCCAGTTCGCATAGCACACGGGCTACTGCAGCAGTAACCTCTTCATCGTGCGTATCACGGGGCAAGCGCAGGCGCGCCGCGTGCTGCAAGGCGCTGTAAACGGTTAGTTCCTGGTGAACAATATCGTCCTGCGGCACATAGCCAACCGCACTGCGAAACATGCCGCGATGACTATAAAAATCTACGCCATTAATGAGAACCTGACCGCTTGTGGCTGGAGTAGCGCCGCATAGTGCGCGTAAAAGAGTAGATTTCCCGGCTCCCGTAGCCCCGGCGATGGCCACCATTTCGCAAGGACGGATGTGCAGCGACACATCCCGCAGCAACTCGTGGCTTTGCCCGTTTTTGCAAATGGTTCGCCCCAGCCCGCGCGCTTCGATGTGTAACTGTGCCGCGCCTTGCTTCAAAGATAACTGATCTTCATCCAGCGCCAGACGACTCAGTCCAATCTGAATGCGGTCACCTGCACGTAAAACGCATTGATCCACCTTTTGCCCATCGACAAAGGTGCCGTTAGCACTGTTCAAATCCTGCAAGTGCCAGTCTAGTCCCTGGCGCTTCAAACGCGCATGATGCCATGAAACCTCCGGTTGCGGAAGTGAAACATCAGCTTGTGGGTCACGGCCCACCAATATGGTATTACGGGTGGATGTTGCGACAAAAGAAGTCTGTGCCTTCTGCTGATGTGGCGTGTGCTCAATGTTTGCATAACGCTCACATCGCAGTTCAACTCCTCCTACCCGCAAGATATCCCCACTAAC
>DASWNL010000564.1:0-2718 GCA_036399215.1 Abditibacteriaceae bacterium | reverse complement strand
CGATTTTGGCTTGACCTGCCGCCGCAGTGCTAACAGCGTTAACCTGCTGCGCCTGACGTGCCTTCCACAGAAAGCCTCCGGCGACTAAGGCACCTACTAAAACAATAGGCACCCAATTAATACCTGACTTGGCCTGTATTTCTCCCGTTGCCATGCTGAATCCTTAAATAACTATCCCTGTGATCTGTGTTTACTGTTCGCGCACTTCACGCACCGGCGCGCCGCCAAAACCAAGGGCGCGACGCAAGCGCGTAATTGCGTGAAAATTTGTGATGTCGTCGAATATTGAATAAGCCACCGGCGTCGCCAACAGCGTGAGCATCAAGGAAAGCGTTTGTCCACCGAAAATCACCGAGCCAATAGCGCGGTTAGTGCCTGACCCCACACCCGTTGAAATAACGAGAGGAATCATGCCGGCGACGAAAGCTAAAGTCGTCATGAGAATCGGACGTAGGCGTTCGCGGTTGGCTAAGATAATCGCTTCGTTACGTTCCATGCCACGTTCCCGCAGTTGATTGGTGTGGTCAATTTGCAAGATGGCATTCTTCTTGACGATGCCAAACAATACCAGAATGCCAAGCATCGAGAAGATGTTGATGGATTGTCCGAATATGAGCAGCGAAAGCAAAGCAAACGGCACCGTCAATGGCAAAGAAAGCAGAATGGTAAAGGGATGAATCCAACTTTCAAACTGCGCTGCCAAAATTAGATACATGAAAACGATGGACATCAAGAAAGCCAGCCCAAACGCCTTGCCGGAGCGTGCCTGCTCTTTGGAACGGCCTGCTGCTGAGTAGCTGTAATCTGGCCCCAGATTTAATCCTCTGGTAATCTCCGTTAAGCGCGCGACAACCTGGGCTTCACTTGTGCCGGGCTTAACGTTGGCCGACAGCGTAACCTGCGCTGCGCCGTTGAAATGCTCGATTTGCGATGGCCCGGTTCCAGTTTCAAAGCGGACTAATTGGCCCAGGGGAACAGCTTCCAATTCTGCCTTGGATGAAGAAACCGTCAACAGACTAATCGCATCGGCAGTAGTGCGGAACTGCTGTTGAGCACGAAGATGGACTTCATACTGTTCGCCCCGTTCGTTGTAATCGGTTACCTGGTCGCCGCCCACGAAGTAGCGCAGGGCGTTAGCCACATCCGCTGGTTGCACGCCTAAATCGTTGGCCAGTTCGCGATCTATCTTCACTTCTAATTCCGGTTTACCTGTGTTCAGGCTGGTGTCAGCGTCCACTACACCGGGTATCTTTTTGAACTCTTTCAAGACTTTTTCCGATGCTTCGGATAAGGTTTTTAATTCCGGGCCGGCTATCAAGAATTGAATGGTTGCACCGGCGCGGCCTCCACCGCCAAAACTGGAAACTGGTCCGACGATGGAGCGCAGGTTTTCTGCATTGAACTTGGGCACGACTTCACTTCGCACACGCTGTATTAATCCATCCTGCGAGATTTCGCGTTTGTCTAAAGGCTGCATCTGCACATAGATTGAGCCGGTATTGCTTTCGTTGACACCAATATTACCGCTACTGCTGCCGCCAACGGTCAGCAAGGTATATTTGATGCCGGGCATTTTACGAATCATGGCATCCATGCGCCGCGCGATAGCCCGCGTTGCCTCCAGGCTGCTGCCTTCAGGCGCCGTAAAAGACACCTGCATCTGCGATTCGTCATCGCTTGGTAGAAAGTTAAACGGCACGTGTTTGCCGATTTGAGGAATAGAAAACAAAGCGCCAAAGCAAATTAAGACAATGACCCAACGGTGGCCCATACTCCACACTAAAACGCCGGTGTAAACACGGTCAATTGCCCCGAAGAAGCCACGCTCTCGCGATGATTCATGATGCGGCTTTAGTTGAGTAGGGTTATGATTTTCCGGCGTGCCTTCGGCGCTTCCATTACCTTTGCCTTTTGTTGACTTCAACAGGCGTGCACTCATCATAGGCGTGAGCGTAAACGAAACCAGAAGCGACATGAGAATCGCCGCCGTCATGGTCAAGCCGAACGAACTCATGAAACGCCCAACGATGCCGCTCATAAAAGCAACCGGCAAAAAGACCGCGACTAAGGAAAGCGTTGTTGCTAAAACGGCCAAGCCAATTTCCTGCGTGGCGTCGATGGCCGCGCGATAAGGGCTTTCGCCGCCTTCTTCGATATGCCGGAAAATGTTTTCCAACACCACAATCGCATCGTCAATCACGATGCCCACGGCCAGAGTCAAAGCGAGCAGGGTAATCAGGTTTAGCGTAAAACCCAGCATCCACATAACACCAAAAGTGGCGACAATCGAAATGGGGATCGCAATCGCGGCGATCAAAGTTGCGCGCCAGTTCCACAGGAACAAAAGCACCACGAAGGAGGCCAAAATCGCCCCCAAAATCAAATGCTCTTCAACAGCATGAATAGCCGATTCGATATAGGTGGATTCATCGCGCACAATGCTCATCGTGTAGCCAGGCGGCAATGATTTCTCGACCGTCTCCAAACGCTCTTTGATACCATCAATGACGGCTAAAGCATTAGTGCCACTTTGCTTGCGGATGCTCAGTTGCACCGTTGGCTTGCCGTTGATTTCAGAGGAGGATAATTCGTCTTCGCTGCTGTCATCGATGCGTGCAATATCGCCCAACTTAATCGAGCCGCCGGCATCGGAAGCGCGTAAGCGAATGTCATTGAACTGCTGAACCGAAGTCAAGCGTCCCAGAGTGCGAAGCGTCA
>DASWNL010000563.1:0-1596 GCA_036399215.1 Abditibacteriaceae bacterium | reverse complement strand
GACTTTTTGCTGTTGTGGCTCAAAGTTGATCACTTTCCCGACCTCACAAAAGATAAAAAGCGTTTTCCTGACTTTGATGAGGCGGTTGCTTCCGATTTGCGCGCTTCGTTGGAGATGACGCTCGAACATCTGGCCTGGAATGATAAGGCCGATTTTCGCAAGTTGCTTTTGGCCGATGAGTTTTATCTCAATGGCCGCTTGGCGCAGGTTTATGAAGAACCAATGGATGCGAAGGCACCATTTCAACTGGTCAAAATGGATGGCGGCAAGCGGAGCGGCATCTTAACGCATCCCTACATCTTAGCGAGTTTTTCGTATTTGGATAGCACCTCGCC
Organism: Abditibacteriaceae bacterium; assembly: GCA_036399215.1. Lineage (GTDB taxonomy): Bacteria > Armatimonadota > Abditibacteriia > Abditibacteriales > Abditibacteriaceae > DASWNL01. The sequence goes on along the minus strand of DASWNL010000563.1, from coordinate 1,261 downwards.
CATTCATCGCGGCGTGCTCATCGCGCGCAACTTGTTGGGCCGCTCTTTGAATCCACCACCCGAAGCCTTTACGCCTCTTGCTGCGGATTTGCATCCCAAACTGACCACACGCCAGCGCGTTGCATTGCAAACCAAGCCTTCGGCCTGTTCAACGTGCCACAACATGATTAACCCGTTGGGCTTTAGCCTGGAAGAGTTCGACGCGACCGGTGACGTGCGTGACAAAGACAACGGCGCGCCGATAGATGCCACAGGCGGTTATCTTTCGCGCAGTGGGCAGCAAGTCAAATTTACCGGCGCCCGTGAACTGGCGAACTTCTTAGCTTCGAGCGAAGAAGTTCATGCGGCCTTTGTTGAAAAACTGTTTCAAAACATTGTGAAGCAACCGATTCGGGCTTACGGGCCTCAAACCATAGCGGAGTTGCAGGCTAGCTTTAAGGCGAATGAGTTCAATATTCGCCGCCAGATGATCGAAACTGCCGTTGTCTCGGCCTTAGCCCGCCGCGAAACTCCCGCGACGACAACTCCAACACCGCCTACCAAGGGAGTTTCCAGCGCCTAAAACTGTTTTGTCAGGCAGAATTAGAGGGCGCCCGCTCGAAATGACAAAACTCTTACTACAAAGTAGCTTTCAGGAAGCACAAATCACATGAGCCATATCATTAAAAACAACTCGCGCCGCGAATTTTTGCGCACTCTGGGCCTGAGCGCCGCCGCTTTGCCGTTTCTCACTAACCTGCCCTCGCTATCGGCAGCAGGGTCAGCAGGTAAGCCGCGCCGCAAGCAACGCTTAATTATCATGTTCAGCCCCGACGGCATTGTGCCCAAGACGTTTTGGCCCGATGAAGTTGGCGAGACTTTTACACTCAAGGAAAGCCTGCAACCATTAGAGCCATTGAAAAATCGCACCCTGATTCTTAACGGTATCAGCGACCGCGTGCGCGGCGATGGCGACAATCACATGCGTGGCATCGGTTGCTTGCTCACCGGCATCGAACTCTTTCCCGGCAACATTCAGGGCGGCTCCGACACACCGGCAGGTTGGTCGAGCGGCATCTCCATTGACCAGGAACTGAAGAACTTTTTGCAGGCCGATGCCGCCACGCGCACCCGTTTTGGCTCGCTGGAGTTTGGCGTTATGGTGCCCGACCGCGCCGACACCTGGACACGCATGTGTTACAGCGGAGCCAACAAGCCGATTTCGCCGATTGATAATCCTTATCAGATGTTCAACAAGCTCTATGGCCGCGCCAAAGATCAG
>DASWNL010000562.1:0-3790 GCA_036399215.1 Abditibacteriaceae bacterium | reverse complement strand
GGCGTTGGAATTGGCTGCGCTAATGGCCTCGCGCAGCGTGCAATCGTTGGGCGGCGACCCACAAGCGCCATCGTCGCTGTCTTCGATGGAATTCACCGTGTAAGTCACAGCGCGCGCTTGATGGCACAGGAGAAATACAAAACCCAACGTGAAGAAAAGCAAAAAACGCAAACGCATAACGCAAGGCATGTCACATCACCGCTTAACAAATTGAAACCATAACGCGGCCTTTAGCAGCGACATGGATATTACCGTCCATTATAACTTAAGCGACGTTCAGCTTTGCGGCACAAGCACTTTTTTGCCTTTGCGAGAGCTTTCGATAGCGGCTAAAACCATCGCTAAGGATTTGAAGTTGTCACGGCACTCGGTCTGAGGTTTTGGCCCGCCGCGCAGAAAGGTCAGCATCTCACGCAGAGCGCCATGCATTCCGCCATATCTGATTTTCGGCGCGGGCAACTTCAACTCTTTTTTCGGGCGATGAAAGCCGTCTTTACCGGCTACGATTTCCCCTTGCGGCGCGTCCTTTTCGCATAAAAGCGTGCCGTTGACCCCGATAAAGCGCCAATCACCATTCCAACTGGTATGGCAGCCTTCCGCGCACCAACTGCCCCTGTAAGTGAAAATCGCGCCATTGGACATTTCAAAAAGGCACGTCGCGGCTACATCACCCTTATACCAACTACCTTTCGGGTTGAATTCGTGCGCGTAAACCGCAACGGCATCGAGGCCGGTAAAATAACGCGCCAAATCGAAGTGATGAATGGACATATCCAAAATCAGCGGCGAGGCCATTTCATCGCGGAAGCCGCCAAAGTGCGCGCCGATGTAAAAGTCGCAGTTAATGGTGGTAATTTCGCCGAGTTTGCCACCGGCTAAAGCGCGCTGCGCGACATCTAAGTTCTTATCCCAGCGCCGAGATTGGCTGGTCATGAATAGCTTGCCGGATTCTTCACTGGCCGTTATCATTTTGCGCGCTTGTTGCAGCGTGGCGGCCATCGGTTTTTCGCCAATGACGTGGCAGCCATGCTTTAAAGCCGTTGTTGTCACCTGAAAATGCGCGTCGGGAATTGTTAAATCAAGGACGAAATCCGGCTGGTGTTTCTTAAGCATAGCCGGCAAATCGTTGGAAACTTCGCAGCTTACGCCGTATTTTTTGCATTGGCGCTCTGCATTGGCCGGGTTTAAATCTACTACCGCGCGAATTTCGACTTTTTCGGCCAAAAGTGGGGGAAACCACGCATTGGAAATGCCACCCGCACCTGCAATGACAACTGATTCTTTCGCCATTCGGCTCCTCACAAGAAGTTGATTGTTTGAAAGTAACCAGTTTCGTTTATCAGATTAGTGGGCAGGGTAGTAGCGTGGGCAGGTGGGGTTAAAAGGGGTAGCCGTTCTTATGCACCTTTAATCGTTGCCGGTTTGGTCATGCGGCGCGTGGACGGGTTTTGATTCAGGCGAGCCATGCTGGCGCAGCCAGATCGACAGAATCACAATCGCAAAGACGGCTAAAAATTCGCTTTGCCAGTTTTGCAGCGATTCAAACCAGAATTGCGAGGTGCTGATGAACTCGCTCAGTGACACGGCATCTCCGCCGCGCATTTGCTGTTCTTCGTTGTATTCTTTTAAACCGCCCAACGCATGACCAGTAAATGAGAGCGCAAAAAATATCAGCATCGCCAGGCCCAGCGAGTTCTTATAAAGTGCCAGTTGCCAGCCGCCTTTTTTGACGGGGCCGGGCGCGTTTTCGTCGTCTTGGTGTTCTTGCGGGTCTTCATCTACAGACTCTTTTTTGTCGGGGTCTTTGGATTCTGAAGAGCCTTTTTGGAAGAGGAAACAGGTAAGAAACACATAAGCCGCCATTTGCAGAAATTCGCTTTCCCAGTTTTCAAAAGTCGCCTGCCAAAAGTGGCCGCTGCTTAGATATTCGAGGTAACTCTCGGCGGACTTGCCATGTTCCTGGAGTTCCTGATTATTAACCGCATGACCGGCCAGGCTTTGGCCGAACCAGAACAGGAGAAAACAGCTCAACAGCACGATAGATAAACTGTTGTTGCGCCAAAAAGTTTTCATGTTGCAAACTCTTTATCAGTTTCAATGCCAACCCACCCACCTGAAAAACCAGTTTTGACTCAAAATCAGCGTGTGCTGGCCATAGACTTCGGCCTCAAGCGGCTGGGCCTGGCTTTATCAGATGATCGCGGCGTTTTAGCGGCGCCCTATGCAGTGCGCGAGCGCAAAGGTTTGAAACGTGACATTGCCGACCTCACCCAAACCATTACTGATTTGCGTGTGGGAAGCATCGTTTTTGGGCGTCCGCGTGGCCTGGAAGAAGGCACCGAGCATCACAAGACCAAGATTGACCAGTTTGCCGGTGCCTTGGAATCGTCTTTGCGAGAAGCGGGGCTTCCCATCATGATTGAATGGTGGGATGAGCGCTTTTCGACCGCCGAAGCGTGGCGTGGCTTGCGCGAAGGCGGCGTTTCCTCACGCCGTGGCAAAGAGCAGGTGGATGCTCATGCCGCTGCCGTCATATTGCAAGGTTACTTAGATGCGTGCCGTCGAAAGCGTGAAGCGCAAACTCCTGATGAACAAGTTCCAGAGGATAATTAGTGGCTGAACTGAATGAATTTGAAAAGGCTTTAGCCGAAGCAGAAAAAGAAGCTAAAGAAGCTAAAACCGTCGAACCAGAAACTCCGGTTTTGCAAAGCCGTGAGATTGCTGAAAAAGATGGTCTTTCCTGGGGCAAAGTCGCCCTGGTTGGTCTTATAGTGGCCTTGCTTCTGGGCAGCATGGGCGGTTTTGTTTACTGGCGCAACTGGAAATGGCGCTGGGAAAAGATTCCCCTGTCCGAGCCGATGGCCCGCGTGCCATCGAAATGGCCCGTTGAAAAACTCGCGGAGCGCTTGCAGGAAAGTGGCAAAGTGCGCGATGCCGAAGCGTTTTTAGAAGCCGCCCGCGAAGCTAAATTACAAACTATCCAGCCGGGTGGTTACATGCTGCCTAAAGAAGCCGGCCCACGTGATTTGGCACAGCTTTTTGCTGGTGAGCCGCAGCTTTTGAAAATCACCTTTCCCGAAGGCTGGACGGCTTCTCAAATGGCGCGGCGCCTTGCCAAAGCCGGCTTTAGCGATGCTGCCACCTTTCAACGCTTGTCTTATGCCGGGCCAATTTCGGCCTGGGAAGGCAAGCTATTTCCCGATACTTATTATCTTTCGCCTAAGGCAACGGGCCAAAATCTGTTGTTGCGCTTAAACGAACGTTGGAATGAAGTTATCAAGGAGTTGCCTAAACCTTTTCCCAAAGTCAAAGGCAAGGAGTTGTCGCTGGTTGAGTTAGTAACTTTAGCTTCTTTGGTTGAGCGAGAAGCGGCGGTGCCGGATGAGCGACCTTTAATAGCCGGAGTTTTATTGAATCGCTTGAACAAAGGAATGCGCTTGCAGGTTGACGCCAGCGTGCAATATGCGCGGCGCCGGGCCGAAGAAAGCGGCCAATTAGCCGAAGGTCATAAAGCGCGACTGCTGTTTCGCGATTTAACGATCAACTCGCCTTACAACACTTACAAAATCGCCGGCTTGCCGCCGGGGCCGATTTGCAATCCCGGCCAGGATTCGCTCAAAGCGGCGGCGCGCCCCGAACCATCACCCTATTTTTTCTATGTCATGTCGCCCAAATTAGGCCGCCATCGCTTCGCCAAAACCTTCGAGGAGCATAAGCATAACAATGCCCTGGCGAAGTTGGAAAAGTAGGGACGAAAAAACAGAAGAACATAGTAAAGAATGGATAGATG
>DASWNL010000561.1:0-6298 GCA_036399215.1 Abditibacteriaceae bacterium | reverse complement strand
TGGCGTGTCATTTCGCGCGCCACATGCGCCATTTCATCAAGCGAAGGCGTAATGAGGCCGGATAAACCAATAATATCGGCGTTTACTTCGCGCGCTTTGTTGAGAATCTGGTCGCAGGGCACCATAACGCCCATGTCAATCACTTCATAATTGTTGCAGCCGAGCACCACGCCCACGATGTTTTTGCCGATGTCATGCACATCGCCTTTCACAGTGGCTAAGAGGACTTTGCCCTGAGCCTGCGCGCCGAGTGTAGCTTTTTCTTCTTCCATGAAGGGCATCAGATAAGCGACAGCTTTTTTCATCACCCGCGCCGATTTCACAACTTGAGGCAAGAACATTTTGCCGGCACCAAACAAATCGCCGACGATATTCATGCCGTCCATTAATGGGCCTTCGATAACCGAAATCGGACGACCATATTTAGCTCGCGCCTCTTCGGTATCGGCATCAATGTAGGTATCAATGCCTTTAACCAGAGCATGAGAAAGCCGCTCTTCAACGGGGGCTTCACGCCACGCTTCGGTCTGGATTTCACCCTTGTCTTTGGCTTTGACAGTTTCGGCAAAATCCACCAAACGCTCTGTGGCATCGGGTCGCCGATTAAGCAAAACATCTTCGACCAATACCAGCAGTTGAGGCTCGATTTCCTCATAGACTTCGAGCATTCCGGCATTGACAATGCCCATGTCTAACCCGGCTTCGATAGCGTGCTTCAAGAAAGCACCATGCATCGCTTCGCGCACCGGATTGTTGCCCCGAAAACTGAACGAAATGTTGGAAACGCCGCCCGAAACCTTGCAGCCGGGCAAGTTTTGTTTAATCCAGCGCGTGGCATTTATGAAGTCAACCGCGTAGTTGTTATGCTCTTCCAGGCCCGTAGCCACAGTTAAGATGTTTGGGTCGAAAATAATATCCTGAGGCGGCACGCCAACTTCGTTGACCAAGATTCTGTAGCAGCGCTCACAGATTTCAATGCGTCGCTCGAAACTATCGGCCTGGCCTTGTTCATCGAAAGCCATGACTACCATGCCCGCGCCGTAACGGCGCACCAAGCGGGCGCGCTGACGGAACTCGTCTTCGCCTTCTTTCAACGAAATCGAGTTGACGATGCCCTTACCTTGAAGACATTTCAGGCCTGCTTCAAGCACGCTCCATTTGGATGAATCCACCATGACCGGAACTTTAGCAATGTCCGGTTCGGCAGCGATGAGATTGAGAAACGTCGTCATCATCGCTTCAGAATCGAGTAGGCCCTCGTCGAAGTTCACATCAATAATATTGGCGCCGTTTTCCACCTGCTGGCGCGCAATGCTGAGCGCTTCTTCTAAGTTCCCTTCGCGCACTAAGCGGGCGAACTTTGGCGATCCCGTCACATTGGTGCGTTCGCCGACCATTGTGAAATTGCTTTCCGGGCGCAGAGTTAGTGCTTCCATGCCCGAAAACTGCGTTAGCTGGTCAATCTTTGGAGTTTTTCGTGGTGGAACGTCTTTCACTGCTTCGGCGATTGCACGAATGTGGTCAGGAGTCGTGCCACAGCAGCCGCCAATTATGTTGAGCCAGCCCTCGCGTGCGTAATCGGATAGAACCTCGGCTACTTGCCTGGGTGTCCAATCATACTCTCCCATAGCGTTTGGTAGGCCTGCATTGAGATAGGCATGGGTGTATAGCGGAGCGATGCGATTTAACTCTTCAACATAAGGCCGCAATGCCGTCGGCTCCATGCCGCAGTTCAGACCAACTCCCAAAAGCGGTGCATGAGAAACTGAAACCCAAAATGCTTCAATTGTCTGACCAGAGAGGGTGCGCCCGTCTTTAGCGAAGATTGCGTTTGAAGCGATTACCGGCAAGCGTTTTTGGGTTTGGGCGAAAAACTTTTCTATAGCGAAAAACTGCGCCTTCATCACAAGCGTATCGATGGAGGTTTCCGGCAGTAGAATGTCTGCACCTCCATCCACGAGGCCGCGCACTTGCTCTGCGAACGCTTGCACCATGTCATCGAAAGTGAGGGGCCGCAAACCTGGATTATTCACGTCAAGCGGAATGGACAGTGATTTAACCGTTGGCCCCATCGCCCCAGCGACAAAACGAGGTTTGCCGTCTGCGTTTTCTGCTTTAGTTGCCGCGCGGCGCGCGACTTGGACGGCAGCGACATTAAGTTCGTAAACAATCTCTTCCAATCCATAATCGCCCTGTGAAATGGCGTTAGCGTTGAAGGAGTTAGTTTCGACAATATCAGCGCCTGCCACGAGATATTCGAAATGTATAGCCTCGATGACCTCAGGACGCGTTAAAACGAGCAAGTCGTTGTTACCCTGTAGATCGATTGGGTGATTGGCAAAGCGGTCGCCGCGAAAGTCAGCCTCATTCAACTCGCAACGCTGAATCATTGTGCCCATTGCGCCATCTATAATCAGGATGCGCTCATCAAGCAGGGCACGGAGTGTTTGAAAGGTATCTGCAAAGGTATCCATAAGCGTCAAAGATTTTAACAAACGCCGTTTTGCCGCTTTGGTTTCTTGTGGGTTTAGTTGCTTACAACTGTTTTGTGTGAATCTATTAAAGGTTAGGAAGAGGAGGACTCGCCAGATTCCACTAAAATGTTGTCTGAGACGCTGAGCAAACGAGAAACACTGATCGGCTTGGAGAGGTAATCAATCGCGCTGGCAGCCAACATGCGCTGGATTTGCACTTTGGTGGCATCAGCGCTACAAATCACAACTGGAATCTTTGCAATAGCGCTATCTGCTCTTATCTTGTGTAGCACTTCAGCGCCTGACGTATCCGGTAGTGCATGTGCAGCAGAATCAGATCGGGGTGATGTTGATGCGCCAATTCTAAACCGATGCTGCCTTGCATGGCGCCTAAAAGCCGCCCGCCCGGTCTCTTTTGGAAGATCATGTCCATAAGATGGTAATTCGAGATATTGTCTTCAATCGAAAGCACCGTTTTGAAATCGGTGTTGTCCGGCACGAAAATGTTGGATGGAAATAAGTCCATCTACTTTGCTACGACCTACTTTTACGATAAAAATCGGGAAGAAATTTTAGTGTTTTAGCTGCTGTCTCAACCAAGCTGGACGGTTCGTCGTCAAACCCTGGGCGCCCATCTCCTGTAAACGGCGTGCTACTATTGCGTCATCTACCGTCCAAAAGTAAATTTGCAGGCCGGCATCCTTTATTTTTTGCACCCCTGTTTGGTCAAGAGGCGCGGAGTGGTGCAAATTCAAGCCGTCCAGATGGGCGGCTTTGGCCTTAGTAATCAATTCCTCAATGCTCGGCGTCACCGCGCCGGTTTCTTTATTCTTTTTGAAGTTGGATAGATAAAAGATGGGAATCGTAGGGAACATTTGCTTGGCTTGTTTCATGGTATCATAGCCAAAGCCGATGATGACGAACTCTTTGTCCCCGCGCCCGGAGGCTTTCAAAACACGCTGTAACTCCGGCAAAATTTCAGGGCCGCACTTGATTTCAATAACCAGACGCTTGCCTTGTGGAATGAGAGGCAACACTTCATCCAGAGTAGGAATCGGTTCGCCTTTCCACCCGGCGCCTTTCCAGGAACCGGCTTCCAAGACGCGGATTTCTTCCAGAGTTTGTTCGACTATTTTCTTGTCCAAACCTGCTGTTCGCTTGGTATCGGCATCATGCATCACGATGATTTTGCCGTCTTTGCTCTGATGAATATCGAGTTCCACGGACTCGGCGCCTTGCTGCCAGCCGAGTTTGCAGGCCGCAATGGTATTTTCCGGTGCGTCGTGCGATGCGCCGCGATGGGCAATGATTTCCACAGCATGAACCCCTCGAAATAAAAACAGGCTGAGAACCAGCATCCAAAATTTTAGCATCAGTTTTTGCCCCTTAAACGATGAAAACCTGTCTATATTGCCTGGCTTTCAAAAGTTCAATCCCAAACAGAAGGTTTATTACAGGTTACGTTATGAAGTTTATATCCACCTTGCACGCTTTGTCGGGTTGGTTGTTTCTTGTCTCGATGTTGCTTTCTTTGCCCCTGCGGGCCGAAGTAGCCAACCTCAAAATTGTGACCGACGCTTCACCGGATTACACCGATGTAGACAGTTTGATTCATAGCACGACAGGTAAGTTTGAGAACACAGAAAAAAAACTGTGGTCGCTGTTTTACTGGAATCATGTCGGGAGGCGCCAGACTGCGCCGATGATTGTGCATGGCACCGCGCTGACCGATCCCATTCGCCAGTTTAATGATTATGGTTTTACTATGTGCAGCACCATTTCGGGCCTTAATTGCTCGATTTGGGATGCTATGGGCCTGCCTGTTAAATATTGGGATGTTACTAATCACACAGTCGCCGAAGTTTTCTATGATGGCCGCTGGCACATGTATGACAACAGCCTGTCCACGCTTTATACGTTGTGCGACGGCAAAACCATCGCCGGAGTGGAGGATATTGGTAAAGAAGGCGCCTGCGCCGCTTCGGGCGGCAAAGTCGAAAAAGGCCATGTGGCGCTTTATCATAGCCTGAATGCCACCTCGCCCAGAGGATTTTTGACCGGCTCAGATACCATTCGCACCTTGGAAGATGAAGTGCGAGTGTTTAATCCCAATGGCCTGAAATATCGCCCGTATTATAACGATTGGGATCGGGGCCATCGTTATATTTTGAATTTACGTGACGGCGAATCCTACACGCGCTTCTACAAAAGCACGGGGAAAACGCCAGACTATTTTGTAGCTAATCACGGCAAAGACCCGGAACAAACCAGTAACTTCGGCATTCGTGGCAACGGAGTGCGAAATTGGACGCCGAATTTAGCCGCTTTAGACAAAAACGCGCATAGCTTTTCAGGCGTGCGCTTCGACGCTAACGGCGTAACCCCCAACGGCAAGGGTGAGGTGATTTTCAAAGTTGAGGGCGCTAATGTTATCACCAATTTGAAAATTAATGCCGCTTTTTCGCACGCTGAGGGAAATACCCTTAGCATCAGCACGACCAATGGCTTACAGTGGCGCGAAATTGCCAAAAATCAGGCTCAAACCAATTTGAATCTGTTAGAAGGTGTGCAGGGCAGTTACGAAATCTTAGTGAAGATTTCACTGGCCGGTCAATCTGCGTTGAAAAGCGTTTCGTTTGAAACGCTGACCATGCTCAATGCTAAAACGCAACCGCGCCTTAACATTGGTAAGAACACCATTTATGTTGGTGCGGGCGAACAAACCGGCAGCACCGTTTTCTGGCCGGAGTTGCAAAACGATCAGGCAAAGCCCTTTATCGTCGAGCAGAAGAACGTGGTTTCCGCCAAAGAGAATCCGGGCTATATGGGCACGCTTTACGCCGAAAAAGCCAACGAAGAAGCCTTTGTTGTCTTCAAAATGGATGCGCCGCGTGATTTTACCAAACTAACTTACGGCGGACGGCTTTATAATCGCGCGCCCAAATCTCACATTGATTTTCTGCACTCCTTTGATGGTGGCAAAACCTGGCAACAAACCTATTCGCTCACTGACACCAAACAGCCCTGGGATGTTATTCATTATGAAACCGTGGATAAGGTGCCGCCCGGCACGCGCTCGGTGCTTTTTAAATATCGCTTGAACTCTTCGGAAGCCGGTAGAAACGCATGCAGCATTTACGCGCTTCGCATGGAAGGCAATTACAAACTGGCGGATGCTACATTCAAGCCCATAGAAGTGACGTTCAATTGGAGCGAGCAGCAAGAAGACTACTCACTGGTTGAACGCAGTCATGCCCAGTTGGTAACCAGGTTGCCCTTTAAATACAACATCAATGTCGGTGGCGCCGATCATCCCGTTATGGGTGCGTTGCGTGTGAGTTTGCCGGGCACTGTTGCCAATGTAAAACAAGGTTATTCCGAGGGCAAAGATACCGGCGGCGAAAAGTGGCTGGCACGCTGGGCGACTTATGGAAATAACCTGGCGCAGGGCAAAACTTACAAACTGTCAGTCCCTTCGGAAACAACCTGGGAAGCAGGCGACCCGGACGGCCAAAAACTCACCGATGGCGTGGTTGGCCCCACTTATTCCGGCGGCACTTCGTATCGCACCGGCGCCCTCTGGAAAAGCAATCAAAGCCCGACAATTACTCTTGATTTAGGCGCCCCTCAACCGTGCGCCAGCTTTGGCTTGAACATTCATGGCTACGAAGGCAGAGATGCCTTGCGCGGCGAAGTGAAAGATACCATTGAAGTGTTTACCTCCACCGATGGAAACAACTACGTCTCGCGCGGCTTTTTGCAAACAGCCTTACGGCGCAAGGATATTCCCATCAATTTCCTTTTGCCGGACAATGAAGAGTTAA
>DASWNL010000560.1:0-6046 GCA_036399215.1 Abditibacteriaceae bacterium | reverse complement strand
GCCACAACTGCGCGGCGCGAACTGTTTGCTTTGCCAATTGATCGGGCGATACGTTTCCTGCTTTAGCAATCTCCGGTAGTAAATGGCGCACGCGATTGCGTGTATAGACTGCACTCTCATTAGATGAATCTTCGCGCCAGGGCCACTCATTCTTCTCGCAAAAAGCGCGCGTTTCACGGCGGGTTACCTGCAAAAGCGGGCGCACTAAAAGCAGACAGTTGCCCAGTTCGCGGCAAGACGGAATACCACCCAAACCCGCGATGCTGGCACCGCGCAGCCAATTCAAAAGAACTGTTTCTAACACATCATCGGCAGTATGGCCGGTAGCGATCAATGTGCAATTATGCTGATGCGCCATTTCAACTAAAGCAGCATAGCGCGCGGTTCGCGCCGTGTTTTCGCTGGAATCTTGCAACTGCACGCGCCGCGAATCGGCTTTGATGTCCTGGCTTCCACACCATTGCGAAACAAAGGCTTCGTCTTCATCGCTTTCGGCTCCGCGTAGTCCGTGATTGACGTGTCCGACCACAATTTTAGATTGGCTTTGATGCAACGCCAGCAACAGCGCCATCGAATCGGCTCCACCTGAAACTGCGGCGAGAATTCTGGCTTTGGCAGGGAAAGAAGAAAGATCAAGCATCTGTAGGGGCGCCGGGTGCCCTCTGGGCGGATTGCGCCCTTTATACAGCCCATTATTTGGGCGCGACCTGTTGCGCCCCTACGTTGTTAATCTACGTTGTTAATCGCTCTAACGCCTCGCGGTATTTTGCAGCGGTGCCTTGCACAATTACATGGGGTAATTGCGGCGCAGGCGGCGTTTTGTCCCAATCGAGAGTTTCGAGATAATCGCGCAAGAATTGCTTGTCGAATGACTCCTGCGCGCGGCCCGGCGCATATTTTTCAATATCCCAAAATCGCGAGGAATCGGGTGTCAGAGCTTCATCCACTAAAATCAATTCGCCTTCGTAAAGCCCCAGTTCAAATTTGGTATCGGCGATGATAATACCCTTTTGCAAGGCGTAGTCTGCTGCAAATGAATAAAGCGACAGTGAGGCATCGCGTGCTTTTGTTGCTTTATCTTCGCCGACTAACTCGACAGTTTGCTGCCATGTAATCGGCAAATCGTGACCGGCCTGGGCTTTAGTGGTTGGCGTGAAAATCGGCTGCGGCAACTTATCGCTTTCGCGCAAGCCGGGCGGCAATGGAACACCGCAAACACTTTGCGATTTTTGATACTCTTTCCAGCCCGAACCAGCCAGATAACCGCGCACCACACATTCAATCGGCAAAACCTCGGCACGTTTGACTAGCATGGAACGGCCTGCGAGTTCGTTTTTGAACTGATTAAAAGGCGATGGGAACTCTTGCACCTCGGCGCTAATTAAATGGTTTGGCAGAAGGTGTTTGGTTTTCTCGAACCAGAACAGCGAAAGACGGGTGAGAATTTTGCCTTTATCGGGAATTGGTGTTGGTAAGATGCAGTCAAAGGCGGAAATGCGATCCGAGGCGACGATGACAAGATGGTCGCCTGCTTCATAAATATCGCGCACTTTGCCGGAGTGCGTGGGTTTCAAATCAGAAAAGAGCATGAGAAGATTTTAAACGGGTAGCCTGGAGGAAGGAAAGGATTGATTCACTCAACTCATCTACCAGGTCACATTGGCGAGAGTGGAATGAAGTTAGTGGGCTTGGGCGGTTCGTCTTGTCCTTTGTGCATCACCAGCCGAACCATCGTCATACCGTCCTCAATTTCGCGGGCGCCAACCACAAAAGCCCCGTTTTTCCATTTTATTTTCAAGCGCCCGCCTGCAACGCTGATGTCTTCGAGTTCATCCCAGGCTAACGTTTGGGTTTTGCCTTTGGCATCCGTCAGATGCAGGCCATTCTCGTCCACACTGATAGCGGCGTTTTGTGCGCGTTGTGCTTTTTGTTCCAGTTGCCATGAGGCATGAACCAGACGAAAGATAAGGGCTAAGCCAGCCCCGACAAGCAAGCCACGCAAGCTGCTATCGCTTGCGCGCCAGAAAACAAAGGCGACTACACCAAGGCCCAGAACAGTGCCCAGAAACTGCATGGCAAAGCCCCGTTGTTCTTCCGGCCCCGGCGCGAAATAATGAAAGGTTCGCACAGCATTGAATCCAAATTACATATTGTCTGCGTGGTATTCTTAATTTGCAGAACGGGCGCCTTCAGGAAAGGGAATGCCGCTTTGCTTGTAGCACTGCTCCATAACCGCCACGCGACGACGCACGCTTTGAGGCGTAATCACCTGCGGCGCGCCTTCGCGAATCGAGCGCCACAATCCATTATAAAGTTCAATAACCGGTTGGGCAGCAGGTGCGGCTCCGGCTCCGGCATCAGATTGCCCTGCGGGAGTCCACGAATCTTGCTGCCACTCCAATTTTTCGCTGTTATAACTGCGGTCGGGCGTGGGTTTTAAGTCTTGTGGACGCTCTGGCATCTTCGACCAATCAACCCATTTCCACTCTAACTTGTCGCCCCCGCCACGCAAGCCGCCGGATGTGCCGCAGATGTGCCAGCGATCTTGCGAAAATGGCGTTGTCGCCGTTAATTCCATCTGCACCGTCGGCGCATTTTCTCCTGTGATGATTACGCGCACATCGTCTTCTACATCGCCGCTATTTAGTGAATGGCGCAGTTCGCACCACACGTTAGGCTCAGCGTCGCCAAAGAGTTCCATGCCATGATCAATCAGGTGCGGGCCGTTGTTATACAATTCGCCGCCGCCAAAAGAGCGCGCCGTTTGCCAATCCCAGCGCCGCTTGAAGCCATGCCACGCAATGCGAATAAAAGTGATCTGGCCTAACAAACCGCTTTCGCAGATTTCTTTGACTTTCAGGAAATCCGGCTCGAAGCGGCGCTGCTGGAAGGGCTGCAAAACCACACCTGATTTTTGCGCGGCAGCTATCATCGCATCGACATCGCCGGTAGTAAAACCGAATGGTTTTTCGCAGAGAACATGCTTGCCCGCTTCAAGCGCCTGCAAAGCGTGCGCGGCGTGAAATCGGTTCGGCGTGGCAACCACCACCAAATCCACTTCCGCGTCGGCTACTAACGCCTCAACACTTGAATGAACGCGACAGCCAAAAGCGTTTTGTGCATCAGTGCAGCGTGCCGGGTCAATGTCTGTTACCGCCACAAGCTGATAACTATCGGTTAAATCTTTGAGCGCCTGCGCGTGAATGCTCCAGCCGCTGCGTCCCTGCCCGGCGATGCCTACGCGAATCGGATTATTTGCCATAGAAGTTGTGCCTTTACTTTGAAGGTGATGGTTTCGACCTTATTTAAAGATAACGCGCCCGATAAGGCGAGCGATAGGCTTAGGCGGCTTGCCACTCAGGAAAGGCATTCAGCGACGCTAAATCGCTTTCGTCTGTTATCACCGACTGCAACGCTTCCAGCAAAGCCACATTCGGGTGTCCGTCCTGTCTGGCGCGTTCGATATTCAAAACAAAAGTCCAATTTGTGGCGCGCAGCCCCTGGGTGAGAAGCGCCTTCAAATGCCCTAAGGGAGCCGGTTCTGCATCTGCAAAATGGATGCAGTGATGAAAGGCGATGCCAACCTGTTGCACTTCTGTCAAATTCGACATGGTTGCGGCTTTCGTTAGCAGAACTCGTCCTTCATCCTTTTGGCCCTGGCTGAGTGACAGCGCGGCGTAGTTGATTACATATTGGGGGGCATCGGGCGCTGCTTCCATTGCTCGTCGAAAGTAGCTCTCAGCCTGCGAAAAATCATGGAGATCCAAACATAGAAAGATAGCATAAGAACTTAAGAATAAGGCATTTTTAGGGTCAAGTTCGATGGCTTTCTTATAAGCAGTAAGAGCTTCTTGATGCTGCCCTAAGTCACTGTAAACATTACCTAATTCATGGTGAGGTAGGGCATATTTAGGGTCAAGCTCGATAGCTTTGTTGTAGGCAGTAAGAGCTTCTTGATGCTGCCCTAAGTCATTGTAAACATTGCCTAACCCATTGTGCGGTGGGGCAGATTTAGGATCAAGTTCAATAGCTTTCTGACAAGAAATAATGGCCTCTTCTGGCCTCCCTACCAAGGCTTGGGCGGTGCCCAACTTATACCAAGCCCGTTGGTTTTCCGGTAGGAGGGCCACAACTTTAGGTAGAATCCGCTCCGCTTCGGGTGAAGGCACCGCATCAGTGCGACCTCCCGGCCATAGCAAACTCTCACATATAGCATTTAAGACTCCGCCCAGTTGTTGGCGAAGAACTTCCCCTTCTTCGGGCAGATTCTTTTCCGCTTCCTCACAAAGTGCCAGCGCTTCGTGCTGTTTCTTTTGGTAATGCAAGAGTCGAGCGCGTTGCAGGTCAAGAATGGCGCGGCGTTCGGTGCGGCAACCGTCATCCGGCCAGTGGCGGAACGCCTTTTCGAGCAGGTTCAGGGCGTCGTCCATCTCGGCTGCGCTTTTTGCTGAAAGCGCGTGGGGGAGTTGCTTCAATTGCCTCTTGCTCTTCTTGGTGAGCGTAGATTCCAACGGCTCAGGGATTTTGAGCAAAGCGCGGGCGAAATCACGGTCATAAGCTAAGGCGCCCACGAAAGCGGGGAGCAGCACGGCCCAGCCGTCATCTTCATCGAGCCAGAAGCTATGATGCGTTAAATCCAGCATGGCCTCTTGCCAGCGTTCGTCTTCCACGCGTTCTTCCAAGATGGCGCGTGTGGCTTCACGGAGTGCGACTATTTCGCGGGCTTGAGTAACCGCCCTTTCGTGCAGAACGCGCACTTCTGGTTTCTGCCGTTGCAGGTCGTCATGCAGGTATTCGCGCAGAAAGGCGGCGACGGCGTTGTGCAGTTTGATTTCGTCCACGAACACAAAGGAATGACGCCGCTTCAAACCCACTAAATCGCCTTCTAAATCTGTTGTTTGCAGCATCGCCGAGAGTAGCCGCGCATTGGGGCGGCGCGCTAAAGCTAAAGCGTGCAGCCGCGTCAGGTCCTGGGGATTGTTTTTATCGCCGAAGCAATGCTTGAGAAAGCGCTCCGTCATGGTGAGGACGATTTTGGCGCGAGGCGGCACATCATTCACGATGTCTTTGAGTTCGGCGCCTGTTTCCCAGATGGCTGCCGCTTCTCCGACGGCTAAGGGAATGCCCAATGTTGCTCGATGCATCACTTGCGCACCGCCTTCGGGCAACGGACGCGCCGGGACGCGGGCGGCGAAATACGCGGCTACATCACCCTGGCTAAATTCCGACATTTCCAGTTTGCGCAGGCGCCTGGAGAGCGTGTCATCGCTATCGTAGCCGGGAAAATGCTCTGCTCCATAACGGCGTGTCGGGGCTAAATCATCGCGCCCGGCCAGCACCCAGAGAACGCGTGATCCGGCATGACGCATCACGATGCGCAGCCAGAAATCGGCGCGGTCTGCGATTTCATAGGTATCCAAAATTAGCACTATGGGCTTGTGCTTTGCCGCCGCGCGAATACCATCAGCTAATTTTCGGGCTAAATGCTCGTGGGGCAGGATGAAAATGTTGTATTCGTCAGGCTTGAGGTTGGTGCGTAGTAAAGTCGTAGCCGCTTCGCGCGCCTGCGCCATGCCAGCGGCGCCACCTTCGATGAGAACTTCAAAAAGCTGCTCGGTAGGTTCGCTGGGAACCGGCATCGGAACCCCGGTGCCGCCGCCTGTTTGAAGCAGTTTGGTAATGCCCTTGGCCCCTAATTTCGCCAGCGCAGCGCCTTTATTACCTTTTTCGGCTTCACGGCTGGCCGCCTGCTCTACTTTCGCCTCAATATTGTTGCGGGTCTGTTTGGCTTTTTCGTAATCGTCGAATTGCCTGCCAAAATCCGCATCCCTGAACAGAGCATAAATATGCTCAAAAACTATTTCCGGCGTTACTACATCACGGGCGACTAAACGCTCATCTATAGTTTTTCTTTGCTCCCAATCGAGCCATAAGACGCGAAAGTGATTCTTAAAGTCGTCACCCTGCGCGATGTTCTTTAAACGACGTGCCAGCGTAGATTTCCCCATGCCGCCTTCGCCATACAAGAGGAAGACGAAAGGCGATT
>DASWNL010000559.1:0-3186 GCA_036399215.1 Abditibacteriaceae bacterium | reverse complement strand
CGGAGCAAGCATTTTAATTCGCCTGCGCTTCGATGCGTTTACACAGCACAGCATTGGGCGTTTTCGCTTTTCTGCGACAACAGTTGAGCCGGCCTTAGCCAAACTTGATGGCGTAGGAGCACCAGCCAATATCAAAAGCATTTTAGCTCTGGCACC
This sequence comes from Abditibacteriaceae bacterium, assembly GCA_036399215.1. GTDB lineage: Bacteria > Armatimonadota > Abditibacteriia > Abditibacteriales > Abditibacteriaceae > DASWNL01. The sequence goes on along the minus strand of DASWNL010000559.1, from coordinate 3,030 downwards.
TGAAGCGCGCAGCGAAAAACAACAAGCGGAACTTACTGCTTTTTTCAAGTCCAACTTCCCAAACCCAATTAAAAAAGCTGAAGCCGAACTGGCAAGCGCGAAAAAAGCCTTCGAGGATCACCGCGAGCAAATTCCTGCCGTCATGGTGATGCAAGAAGCGGAAAAACCGCGCCCGGCGTTTGTATTGCTACGCGGCGAATACGATAAGTTGGGCGAGGAAGTTAAGCCTGCCCTACCCGCTTCTTTTGGCAATTTACCAGAAGGCGCGCCGAATAATCGCTTAGGTTTGGCACGTTGGATTGCCAACGCGGAAAATCCACTGACCGCGCGTGTCTGGGTCAATCGGCAATGGGAAAAGTTCTTTGGAACAGGTCTGGTCAAAACCAGCGAAAACTTTGGATTGCAAGGCGAAGCACCAAGTCATCCTGAATTGCTCGATTGGCTCGCTACGGAATTCGTGCGCCTGAAGTGGGATATGAAAGCCTTGCAAAAACAGATCGTCATGAGCGCTGCTTATCGGCAAGGTTCAAAGGTTTCGCCCATTTTGCTGCAACGCGACCCGGAAAACATTTTAATCGCGCGCGGCCCACGGTTTCGCTTGCCGGCAGAAGTCATACGCGATCAAGCCTTAGCCACTAGTGGCTTGTTGGCTCCCAAAATCGGCGGCCCCAGCGTGCGGCCTTATATGCCGGAAAACGTGTGGGACGAAACCAGTGTTTATGGCAACCTGCGCGGCTACAAAGCCGATAAGGGTGAGGGACTTTATCGCCGCACGCTTTACACCATCTGGAAACGCACCGCCGCACCGCCGACCCTGCTTTTGTTCGATGCGCCCGCGCGCGAAAGCTGCCGCATTCGTCGCTCGACAACTAACACACCCTTGCAGGCCTTATCATTGCTTAACGAAGTTACTTTTGTCGAAGCGGCGCGCGTCTTAGCACAAAAAACTTTGCAAGAAGGCGGCACTTCGCCGGAGCAGCGAATCACTTAGGCCTTTCGTCGCGTGACGGGCCGGGCACCGGATGTAGGAGAATTAAAAGTGCTGTCGAGCGGGTTGCAAAAGCGCATTCGCCATTTCAAAGCCAACCCCGAAGCCGCAAAAAAGCTACTCGCGGTTGGCGATGCGAAGGCCGACGAAAAGCTTGATGCAGGAGAACTGGCCGCTTATACGTTAACAGCTAACGTGCTTTTCAATTTGGACGAAGTGGTGACAAAAGAATGAGTAACTGCAACGATCACTTATATCGCGGCTTAAATCAGGAAGTGCGTGAAGCCATCACGCGGCGCACCTTTTTGGGTGGTTCAGCGGCAGGCTTAGGCCTTATCGCGTTGCAGTCGCTGCTCGGCAAAAGCGCACAGGCCGCAACGAAAACTAACAGCCTTGTGCCGGGCTTTCCGCACTTTCCAATTAAAGCCAAGCGCGTTATTTACCTGATGCAATCGGGCGCGCCCTCACAGATGGATTTGTTTGACCCCAAGCCGGAAATGGCAAAGCGCTTTAAGGAAGAGTTGCCTGAATCTATCCGCAAAGGCCAGCGCCTGACGACCATGACGAGCGGCCAGAAAAATTTCCCTGTCGCGCCGAGTATTTTTAAATTCGCGCAACACGGGCAAAGTGGCGCCTGGATTAGCGAACTCTTGCCGCATATCTCCGGTGTGGCCGATGCACTGTGCTTCATCAAATCCATGCACACCGAAGCCATCAATCACGACCCGGCCATTACCTTTTTTCAAACCGGGCGCCAGTTGGCCGGTTATCCCAGCATGGGTTCGTGGCTCAGTTACGGGCTGGGTAGCGGAAACAAAGATTTGCCATCCTATGTGGTGCTCACTTCGTTTGGCAGCGGGCGCCGCGATGATCAACCATTATATGACCGCTTATGGGGCAGCGGCTTTTTGCCTACGCAGCACCAGGGCGTAAAATTTCGTAATAGCGGCGACCCGGTTTTGTATTTATCGAACCCGCCCGGCGTTGATGCGGGCATGCGCCGCGATACATTGGATGAATTAAACACTTTAAACCGCCAGCATCATGCCGCCATTGGTGACCCGGAGATTCAAACGCGTATCGCGCAGTATGAACTGGCCTTTCGTATGCAAGCCAGCGTGCCGGATTTAACCGATGTTTCCAAAGAGCCGCAACACATTCTCGATTTATACGGCCCGGATGTAAAAAAGCCCGGCACTTATGCCGCGAATTGCCTCTTAGCGCGCCGCCTGGCCGAACGTGATGTGCGCTTTGTGCAACTGTTTCACATGGGCTGGGATCATCACGGCGGCCTGCCCTCAGCTATCAAAGGCCAGTGCAAAGACACCGACCAGCCAACCGCAGCACTCATCAAAGACCTAAAACAACGCGGACTTTTGGAGGATACGTTGATTGTGTGGGGCGGCGAATTCGGGCGCACTATCTATTCGCAGGGCACCTTAACCGAGACTAACTATGGCCGCGACCATCATCCGCGCTGTTTCACATTGTTCTTAACCGGTGGCGGCATCAAAGCGGGAATGTCGTTGGGCGCGACGGATGATTATTCCTACAACATTGTCAGCGACCCGGTGAGCATCTATGAATTGCACGCCACGATGCTGCGCCTGATGGGTATTGACGGCAACCGCCTGAACTTTAAATTTCAAGGCCTTGACGCCCGCTTAACTGGCGTCGAAGGCGCGCACGCCGTAGAAAAGATTTTGGCTTAGCACTAAAAAGTGCTAAGCCAAAATAAGAAAACCAAGTTAATTTCGTTGCGCTATTTCTTCGGCTTGTCCTCAAACCGTTGATCAATAATTGGCGTATCAGCGGGCAATTGAATGCGGTTCAAATCAACGACCTCGCCATCCACAACCAACTCAATGTAGTTTGAATACAGCCAGCGTTCTGGCAGATTATCTACACCCTTAAGCGGCACTGCGGGTTTGGCCGGGTCTATCGGCGGGCCAGGAGGGCAATGAACAAGCACACCCGCTTTGGTATTTTTAAAGAACCAGTGATTTGAGGGACTACGCAATAAAACGATGGGCGCACCTTTG
>DASWNL010000558.1:0-3938 GCA_036399215.1 Abditibacteriaceae bacterium | reverse complement strand
TGCTTTTAGGGGTCAAAGAAATACCGGTTCGTATATTTCTTAATCCTGATGCAGAGGTTTTGCTATCGACCAACACTCGCGCCGGCACAACTTTAAGTCAGGTTGCTTTCGACAAATCAGTGCAGCGACACTTGGGCAGTGCTTTGTATATTGATCGCGTGGAGCGATATAAGAAAGACCTTAACTTGCCAGAAGATGATTACAGTTTTTCAGAGCGTGACTTGGTGAAGTATTTTAAGGGCGAATCGCGTGAGATGAAGCGATACATTTTGGATGCGGTTCGTGACACTATCACCCATCATCCAGACAACAAGCTCAAAGATTACATGGATTTTGGTGGCCGAGGGAAAGAGAAACCTCTATCATACAGCACCGTTGAAAAAACCTTCTACTCGTTCTTTATTTACCAAGATGTTTTGGACACGCCATTGGACTATCAGATGGAGGAAGGCGAGAATCCGCGAGAACTTGAAAAACAGCAAATATTGGGATTGATGAACATCATCGCTGAAGAGGTATTTATCGGCAAATTTGATAGCGACATCGGAACTAATCGAGTTGAGAACAGAATTCAGGGTGGAGAAAACCTGCCTTTAGATCACATTCGCGCATTTCGATTGAGTAAAGAAGAGATTCTTTACAATTGGCTTCGTTATGTCCATCAGATCATCAAGAATTATTTCATCATGCAAGGTGTTCCTATTCAGGAAGAAAAGTTATTTCAATACAATTTCCCCCAACCTTTGTGGGAAAGGATTCGGACGTTCACCAAGAACATGAGCAACCTTCCAGTGTGGATTAACAAGGAGCTTTCCTCTACAGTCTTTGGCGGCAAGCAAAATTATGAGTATTGGCAGGGTATTTTTGAGAAAGGAAAGACACAGCAAGGCTTACAAGTTTTGGCCGAACCCATTAATTTGATGAAAATGATATAAGAGCGAGACAACCCTCTATCGCTTAGTCTTTCTATCCCAGTCTATTCCACTTTCAATTTTTCTTCGGTATCCGGCGCGACGGTTAGGCGATGTCTTTGGTCGTTTACATTGACGATGGCTTCAATGCGGCCATCGGTTTGTGATAAGGCTACGCTGGAAGCGTGCGTGTTGCTTTGCGCTTTGCCGAGGTGAATCAGCCATGCCACAATCGCTTGCTGGCCTTTGATGCGTTGCATGATCATCGGCACGCGGTCGGTGGCGTTGTTGCCCACGCCGGTGCCTATGATGGTTTCACCGGTGGGCGATGAACCGATGTTGATATGGGTTTGAATATCGCCGCTTTGGATGGCGGGCAAGGACAACACTTTTGTAGCGTCTTGCATGTGTTTGTAGCCGTTTTTATCAGGCAAAGTGACGGCTTCGCCCTGCGGAGTAGTAACCCATTGGCCAGCGTGGTGATAGGCGAAATCGAAGGTATGCTCTTTATCGGCTTTAGCCATGTCGAGAACTAAAATCGTATCATTGCCAAACAAAGCGACGGCGCGGCGATAGGTTACACCTTCGTAGATGGGGCCGGCTTCGGCTAAGGCAGCCGAGATGCCGGGGCGCGTAATGAAAGCTAAGTCTTTGCCGCTGGCCGATTTTTGGTTAGTTTCATCAACCGTCAGCGTGTTATGGGCAAGCGTTGTTTTATACCACTCTTCTTGAATGGGGATGCCATAGCGCGCCGTGCCGGGGTCAATGCCCAAAATCTGGCCGCGCGAATAGAGCACGAAATTCAACTTATCGGGATGCCCGTGACCACCGCCATGCGGGCCGTATTTGAGGCAAAGCCAGGTCGCATCCGGGCCAGGGTTATTTTGCAAAATGACATAGCCGGTTGCGGGATAGTTTTGGCTGGTGCTTGCGATGTTTAGCGCATTAGGTAAGGCTTTAGTGCCTAAAAGCAAGGCTTCGAGACTATCACGCTTGCCGTATTTTAAAACCTCGGCAAAGCGCGGCTCGCCATAACGGGCAAAGGCTGTTTCATAAAGCGCCTGCTGCGGTTTTACATCTACAGTCGTCGAATCGTTGAAGGCCGGTAACACCAAATTGGGCATGGCAAAATGCAATGGGCCATCAAACATTTTCTTAAAAGAGCAACCATTAGGCGCTTGATACTCATAGAGATTCAAGCCGCAGCGCGCCCCGGCTTCGGTTAAAGGCACAACGGCGTTCATTGTATAAAAGTGATAGCCCCAGGCGCCTTCATACCATTGCCCATCGGCGCTGATGCCTTTTTCAATTTGCTGTTTGAAACCCACCGGGCCATTGACCGCTTCGGCCACCAGTTCAGAGTCGTTAATCAATAATCCAACCAAACCCACAGCGGAGTTTTTCCAGCATTGAATGTTGTGAATGCTCATCTTATGCTGGCGAATCACCTGCGCGGCGGGGCGCAAAAGTTTTTTGCTGATTTGCGTTTTGCCGGCTTCGCTTAATGTATCCCAGATTAAATCAGCGCCTTGTGTAACAGGAATCAGCCAGGTGGATTCATCCAGGGTTTGCGGCCCGATTTTGCCGCCACCGACATTCGGCTTGCCGTTGATGTCGTGTAAGGGATAGCTGTCGTATTTTTCGGCATAAGCCAGCAGAATCTCACGCGCTTTAAGTGCATATTTTTGGTCGCCGCTTAAGCGATAAGCTAAACCAAGGCTCTTCACATCGCGTGAGTAGGCATCATGGATAGTAGACAGATAAACGTCGTCGTAAGGGTAGCCGCTGTAAACCGTGCCGCAGAGGTCGCATTTATGTTCGGTTGGTGAAAGGCCGCGCAGGCGTCCGCCGTCTTTTTTGCAGGCGTAGTAGTGATACCATTGCCCACCGCGCGGCGGCAGATTTAAGGCTTTGCCCAGCGCATTATTGGCCTCTTTCAAAAGCGCCTCATAACGCGTCTTGAATTGCGGCTGCGCCAAACGTGCCTTGATGGCGGGCAGTTCGGCATCGCTAAGTAGCAGGCGCGGTGTCGGAGGCAGGCTCATCGGTGGAGTGATGCTGGCTTCGATTTGTTTCATGGAAGCATTGTCTCCTGCTACGGCAACGGAAACTGATTGGTTGATGCTCTGCAAAGGTGCGAGATTTTTTGTATCGACGGGCAAAGCAATTTCATGCTTATGCTGCGCCCCTGGCGCAAGTTCTATCTGTTGCCCGGCTACATCCATATTGAGTGGCGCATTGGTCAGGTTTTTGACTTCAATTTGTGTGCGCCAGATGCCGTTAACCAGTTGAGACGAAAGCACTTTGGCCTCAAAGCGTTTGGGCGCGAAGGTCACCTGGTCAATATCAAGCGTCATCTTATCCGTTGAAGCCTCGGTGCGAAAGATGACCTGCTTGTTGACTAAATCCGGCTTCTCGCCCCAGGTGAGAAACGGCGTGCCCAAATCCACAACCGCGCGGCGCCATTGATTATCGGCTTCGCGTGTTGGCGCTACCTCCCATACGGCCTGCATACCGCCGGCTAAGGGCGCCGCAATGATTTTAATCATCAAATTGCTGCTGCCCTGACCCGAAAAGCGATACCAAAAGCTTAGTTCGCCGCCTCTGGAAAAATCCGGGGCGCTCTTGAGTGCAATGCTTGGCCCGGCGCCGCCTTGTGGCAAAGCAAAGCGCACGGCACTTTGCCCAATTTTGCCATCTTTGGTTAATGCGGCGCCTTTGCTCCAGCCATCCAATGCTTCGCCCTCATGCAAAACTGTCTGCGCCCTTGCGCCGGAGGCTAAAATAAACAATGTTCCTAACAGAAAAACGAATCGCATGAAACCATAGACAGCAACTGAAAAGGATGGGTGCAACGATAAATGGCACAAACAACTTTAACTTTTCTTGGCATCGCTTCGGCAGTGCCTGAAGCTGGCGAAGACACGGCCAGTTTCTTAGTGAACAGCGAACTGCTCTTCGATTGCGGCTGGGCTAATGTGCTGCAAATGCGCGCCTGCAAATATGACCCTTTGCAAGTTCGCACGC
>DASWNL010000557.1:0-10682 GCA_036399215.1 Abditibacteriaceae bacterium | reverse complement strand
ACACGATCTTCACTTTCGTAGAACAGATACATCTTCGAGCGATCCAGCATGATCTCCACTTTAATGGGTTTCATGGGCAACTCGAAGAAATTGATCTGATCGCGCACGATATTTAGTGCTTCAATTTCCAGTTCGCGGTTGATTTTGTCCTGCTCGATGTCATCAGGCGTAGCCAGGCGTAAAATCTTACGAAAAGGCGACACGATTTTATCGTCTTCAACAGGGCGCGCGGCAAACTTCGCCACACCCAACTCCAGGCCACGCGTTGTTTCAGCAACAACGCGGGCACCAGCCAAGATTTCCAACTCAGCAGGATCAAGAAAATATGTTTTCGCGGGTTCGCGGAATGTGCAGGGGGCAATAATAGGCATACGTCAAAAATTATAGCACTATGCTGCGATTCTGGTTAAAATCCGCCTGACAATCCATCACAAAGGAACCTTGAGAGAAAATCTTATGAGCGATTATCAACCCAAGCCGGAACATAAATTTACGTTTGGCTTATGGACGGTCGGCAATCCGGGTCGCGACCCATTTGGCGATGCAACTCGCCCTGTGGTTGACCCTAATGACAGTGTGCGCCGCCTCGCTGAACTGGGTGCTTACGGCGTCAACTTGCATGACGATGACCTGGTGCCGTTTGGCGCCAGCGAAGCCGAACGCAAAGCCATCGTCAAGGAATTCAAAAGAACTTTAAAAACCACCGGCATGAAAGTGCCGATGGCGACCACCAATCTGTTTTCCAACCCAATTTTCAAAGATGGCGCCTTTACCTCCAGCGACCCCAGAGTGCGCGATTTCGCCGTTCGCAAAGTGATGCGCGCTATGGATATGGGCGCCGATCTGGGTGCTGAAGTCTATGTTTTCTGGGGTGGCCGCGAAGGCAGTGAAGTGGATGCCGCCAAGAACCCTCTCGACACACTGAAATGGTTCCGCGAGGCACTCAACTTCCTCAATGCTTATCAAAAAGACCAGGGCTATAATTTCAAATTAGCCCTCGAAGCTAAGCCCAACGAGCCGCGCGGCGACATCTACTTAGCGACTACGGGCAATATGCTGGCTTTCATTGAAACATTGGATGAACCCGAAAATGTCGGCGTCAATCCTGAGTTCGCCCATGAAACGATGGCCGGTCTTAACTTTGTGCATCACGTGGCCCAGGCCATGGACGCCGGCAAGCTGTTCCACATTGACCTCAACGGCCAGAAGCCAGGGCGCTACGACCAGGACTTCCGCTTTGGACAGGAAGACCAGAAAACCAATTTCTTTCTGGTCAAACTGCTGGAAGATAATGGTTATGCGGGAATGCGTCATTTCGATGCCCATGCCCTGCGTTCTTCAAATATGGATGACGTTTACGAGTTCGCCAGAGGATGTATGCGAACCTATCTTATCTTGAAGGAAAAAGCCGAACGCTTTAACAACGATTCCGAAATCCAAGCCATCGTGCAAGAGCTAAATAGCGGCGGCGAGGCTTCGTTTGCTGGCGGATATTCAGCAGAAGCAGCCAAAAAACTGAAAAGCACCAAGTTCAACGTCGGAACCTTAACCAACCGCGCCCTACCCTACGAGAAACTCGATCAACTCGTCGTCGAACTTCTTCTGGGCATTCGCTAATCCATCAGCCGAAATCTCAAGCTTGAAACCAACTATGCCACCAATTGGTGGCATAGTTGGTTTCAGGACGGTTAAATATAGGGTTTCATAACGCTCAATTCACCCGCACCCCAAGTGAAACGAGGAACGAGCGAAACGCAAGGCAGTTGAGTGCAGCGCCTTGTTGGGCCGTTGTTAATGGCTTTAAATTACTTCCGTTGCAGATTAGAATCACAAAAACCACTTTAAATTCTTAGTGCCCTGAGAACACTTGAAGCAACTGCGGAAGTGCAGATGCTAATATTGGACCAAACAAGCTGAGCGTGTCGAAATGAGAATAACTTAGACCCTTATCACTCAACCATTTTTGTTTGTCTTGGTAAGATTTACTGTCATCCAACACAGCATTTGCCTTGATGTTCCACCATTTCCGAAAGAAATATACACACGGTAGATAAGAAAAAGCAAGAACTAAAGAAAAAGTAAGGCCATAATTACTCAAATCACACGCTATGAAATTTTCCTCGTAAATGCTGGGAGTTTTACCCCATAACATATACGAACAATATCGACCGACTTGCGCCAGATTAAACATTTGCACTACCAATACCGCAACTGCAGCATAAAGACAATATTCACCATGAGTAAATTGGGCACGCAGTTGATTTACAGAGGGAAGGGATTCATTAGGGTCGGATACGTATGGTCGCATTAGAGTAGATGATAACGCGAACACCAACAAAACAGCCACGAAATATGTAAATTTCAGCATCCAGTGAGTCTGATCTACGAGTCTGCCGCTCACATCTGCTGCTTGGATATATTGCTGTGTCTCCACATTGAAAATTCTGCTAAATCCGTAGCCACAAAGAAAGGTTATGAAAACGAACAGTAGAAACCCATAAGATATAGAGACACACCTTGAAAATTTCCTAATTTGATTGTCTGAACTCCTAAAACAGATGTTTGCCCTTCTAAAAGAACTAATAAAGACACAAATTGCAATAACCAAACTCAAGCTGTTTACAATAACGCCGGTTGAATAGCCGTTCGCTAATAAACGATATAGAGCAGCCTCACCCATTTTAAATAGTGTGCCCTGATAAACGTCATTTTTATTGACCTTCTTAAAGTTTGCCTTGATTTTATCTGTGCCAAAAGCCCGCCAATCAAATTTTTCCCACCTCATATCGGACGCCATTACTTCTACATTTGATGAAAATGCATGATATTTGGGGGAAGGAGTAATGATATTAGCATAATTGATGGGCTTAAAGAAATGTTCACGAACAAGTGGCCTTACAGCAATAGCAACGGATACAGCCAACAAAGGAACCAGACAAACACAATAACGGTGCCGGAACCAATTATTCCGCACAAAACGTGCATATAATAAGGCAATAAAGCATAACAATATCAAAAAAATGATAGTTTTCATCACCGTATCAATCCTTGATTGCCTTGAGTTGACTTGCTATAAATTCCCAGACTTGCGGCGAATCAGGTAACTGGGCGTGTTCGATATTTGCAAACACCTTTACAGCATGAGCGCGGCTTAAATGGCCAAGGTCTTCATCTCCACCAACATTTACTTTCTCAGAAGAAAGTTGACTGATTTTTTCAGCATCGTTAATGAAAAGAGCACTGGAAAGAGGGACTACGCCATCATTGGCAGTATAAGTCTTCACCCATTCTCCACCGTTTTGGAAATAGCGACCTAATACGACGCGAATCGCTAATAAGCGTGTTGACTCTACAGTATCTACTTGGTAACTTCCCTTTATTTCGGAAATTAGTTTTTTTATCTGCCAATCAGGGAGGGTCTCATGATAGGAACCTACCACTGTATAGCGGGCAGTGAGTGAGGTCTTCTCAGGTTCAGTTAAATGCGGATGCTGATTGAGAAGTTGAGTGAAACGAGATGCAGGTGGAATGGTAAAGATTCTACCTCTGTAACCTTGCCAGACTTTTTCTGGCATACCGCCATCACTATTATCCCACCCCATCTCAGAGCCACCATCTGTATTCAAATTTTTGAAAAAGATATTTTCTCGAAGTAGAAAAAGAACAGGGTCAGCATGATCGATTTTAGAATCATTCTTCAGCCATGCAAGATTAGCTATTGGCGAGCCATGATGTGGGGTTGCCAAGGTAATGAGTTGAATTAGACGCTCATGCAAATGTGGAGTCGTGCCAGTGAAATTTTCTAAAGCGGAACGCGCAACTAAACCGCCCATCGAATGAGCAACAATGACGAATTTTTCATCTGGTGCCAGTTTCGCCTTCACCTGAAGAAAGAAATTTATTCCGCTGGTTTCTATGGCCTGAGTAAAATCATAGTCAAAGCGGAAAATTCGATATTTTGCAAATGTCTCGCGATAAGAACCATCATTACGAAATACCCGAACCACCTTATCCCAACGTTTGGAGTTGCTCATCCAACCATGCATCAAGATTAAGGGAGTGCCAGTAGGAGGATTTCCAGGCTCTGGAATGAGAGCATCCGCACCGACATGTTGGATGCATGATGCACATAGCCAGTTACAAAGGAACCAAACAAAATAATAGCGGGTAAATTTTGATTGTTTCATTGGTTAAGCATTAATGAGAGGTATTGAAACCTTCTCCCATGTTAAGCAGAATAGGAGCAGCGCGTATCAACTCTTATCTCTTTTCAAGTTGTGATACACGGGCTTTGAGATCTTTGTTTTCGGCTTCAAGAGCCTCAATACGCTTTTGCAGGTCAAACAGCGTTGGCCCGCCGCCCCATAATTCATCATTTTTATCCATCGAATCTATAATAACACTAGCCGTTGCATCTGGCGCTACAACGACGCGCTTAACGACTTTTCCAAATCCCTTTGCCTCGAATAGCACTTCGTAAGCGCCGACAGGCAGATCCGACCAAGAGCCGTAAGTCTCAATTCCGTCATATTGATTGCCAGAAATATTGTGCATAGTGACAGAGCGAACTGGCTCACCTACTTTAAACAGAGTAGCCAACACATTAACCCGCGAAGGCGTGCCTTCTTGGCTAATGGTATTGCTGAGTTTGATCCCTCCAGTCGGTGCCGGTTTTGGCTGAGTTTGACCATTGCTCTGAAAGAGCAAGCTGCCAATGAGAGCAAAAGCCGAGATGCTCAGAACGAGCCACGCATGGCGAAAGTTTTTCATGGTGATAAATCTCCTAAATTCCTTCACTTTACAACCTCCAATCCGGCTGCCTTTATTATGATAACTGTTGCGGCATCATTCAAGCTGCGCGCGACGGCACAACAATGTTATTCACCCGCAAACTTGCGGCGTAATCCCGTAGCTCTACGCTCAAGTCAGTCAGTTTCTGAGCATAAAATCGCAAAAAACGATCTGCGGCGTAATATCGCTTATGTGCGCATAAAACCGCGCGTTTCTTGGCTTCTCATGGCAAGCCCCTCTTTCTGCTAAAATTCTTTTGGTTTATAAACACAGTAATGATAAGGATGCTTCGATGCCAGTTTACGGACGATTTTTGATTGATGGACAACCACGCCATGCCGAAGTCGAAGGCGATACGGTTTACTTTGTGGACGACTTATTTAATGGCGCCGCGCGCACCGGCGAATCGGCGCCGCTTGAAGGATTAAAGGTTTTAGCGCCGGTTGAGCCGAAAAAGCTGTTCGCTATCGGCTTGAATTATGTAGATCACGCTAAGGAATCCGGTAAGCCGGTGCCCGATGTGCCTCTTATGTGGTTCAAGGCGCCCACAGCGGTCATAGCGCATAACGAAACCGTTGAAATCGCCTTTCCTGAGCATAATACAGATTATGAAGCTGAGTTGACGATTGTCATCGGCAAAAAATGCAAGGGCGCGAGCGAAGAAAACGCCTTGGATTACGTTTTAGGCTATACCATCGGCCAAGACATTAGCGACCGGCATATTCAACACTCCGAATCGCAGTGGGCGCGCGCTAAATCATTCGATACTTATGCACCGCTTGGCCCGTTTATTCATACCGGCCTCGATTCCACTAACCTGCCCGTCGAAACGCGCGTTAACGGTGAAGTCCGTCAAAGCAGCAACACCAACCAGTTAGTATTTGGCGTGGCGAAATTAGTGGCATTTCTGAGCGAAGCCATCACGCTTGAACCCGGCGATTGCATCATGACAGGCACCCCTTTTGGTGTTGGCCCGCTCAAAGCCGGCGATGTCATTGAAACGCGCATTGGCCCGATGGGGCCATTGGTGAATCCGGTTTTATAGCGAAGCAATAGCTGGCAGAAACCGGAAGTGGTAGGCCGCAGACGACTGATTCTTTCGGTTGCCGTCTGTGGGCTACTTCTTGCTTTCTGCCTACCGCTCTCATGTCCTTGTCTCCTCGCTGGCTGCTCTTTGCTGCTGCCCTGTTTTTGTTGGCATGGCTGGACTATGCGCCACTTTGGAATCCTGATGAGGGACGTTATGCCTCGACTGCGTTGGAAATGTCGGGACGCTTACCAGGCGGCAATGCCGATTGGGTTGTGCCGCACTTGAATACCGTAGCGCGACTGGCAAAGCCGCCATTGATTTACTGGCTGACAGGCGGCACCATTGAACTCTTTGGCCCCGGTGAATGGGCGGCGCGCCTTTGGCCTGCGCTGGCCGCTGTTGGCGTATTGTTGATTATCTTTGCTATGGGCCGGCAAATGTTCCAGGAACAGACCAGCATTGCCGGGGCGCTCATTTGGTCAACATCGCTCATGCCAGGGATCATGGGACGCTCTTGTAACACCGATATGCTACTTTGCCTGAGCATGACTATGGTCTTCTGGGGCATATGGATGGCGCTTTCGGGTAATTCTTCAACAGCTAAACGCTGGCTCCCCTATGGCATTACCGGGTTAGGCATGGGCTTAGCCTTGTTGGCCAAAGGGCCGGTTGGTGCGGCTCTTCCTTTACTTATTGGAGTTGTTTTTCTTTGCTGGACGCGCAGTTGGTCAAGAGTCAACTGGTGGGGAGTGATTTTCGCATTTTTCTTAGCTGTAGTTATCGCCTGCCCCTGGTTTATCGCTATGGAAAAAAGCCAGCCCGGTTTTATCTACCGCTTTATTGTGTCTGAAAACTTCGGACGCTTTTCCGGGGAGGAAGATTTTCACAAAAGCACTCCCTTCTGGTTTTATCTGCCGATTGTCGTTGCCGGCCTGGTGCCGTGGACACATTATCTAACTTTAGCGTTTAGACGATTTGGTCAGGCTACCGATAACCACGAAAAGCGTGCCTTGACGTATCTATGGTTATGGGCTGGTTTCGTGGTTCTTTTCTTCTCCTTGTCCGGCACAAAATTACCGCATTACATTTTGCCGGCCTTTCCCGCCTTAGCGTTACTTGTATCGCACGGCATTTTGCAGGAAGTTAAAAATCGTCACATCGCGATACCAATACTGCTGTGGCTCATTGTTGTAGCGAGCAGTGCCGGTTTGGCCTATTACTTTTTAAATGAAAAGAGTGTGCCACGCGAAGTCGGCCTGCCTTATACGGTAGCCGCCCTTGTAACTCTCATAGTGATGGCATTAAGCGTTACCAAATTTTGGTTGTCAGGCGCAGCGTGGAAAGTAGTAGTGACTCAGTTCGCCGGGATCATAATTCTGTATATGTTCTTGCTCTCCTTTGCCGGAAAATTATCACTTTACGAAGACTCCTCATCCCTCTTTCGCGCTTTGAAACCCCATTTGAAATCCGGCTCTATGATAATTCAAGCTGGTTCGTTTCAGCCAACAGCAATCTTTTACACCCGCCAACCTATCTACTTTTTGAACTTCGTGAATAAATCCAGCCTCGACCAGGAAGACGTGAAGCGGTCACCTTATTTTATAGAACTTGAAGGTAATGATTTGCAGCCGTTATTACAACAGAAGAAGCCGGTTTTTGTCTTGCTGCGCTGGCGCAATAAAGATTATTCCGCTCCGAACAATTCTTACGTGTGGGCGCGTAATAACGACTTTAAACTGATTTCCAACCAGGTTCCTCCCGCCGATTTCCATTATGATTTCACGGCGCCTGCGGTCATTCGTCGTGCTACCGATGCAGGGATAATCGGCAGAGATAAGCAATGAAACAAAAGCTCATTGACTTCCTGAAAGACTTACCCATTGATTTAGGGCAGGCCACGCAGCGGCGAACAACCAAAGGCAAACTCATCGCCCTGTCTCTTGTCCCACCGGGCCGGGGCAGAACCGCCTTGGATGTCGGTTGCCGCGAAGGTGATCAAACCCGATGGCTCGAAAGGCGCGGTTATAAAGTGACTTCAATAGATATCGAACAATCCTTTGAGCGCTGTATCGTGATGGACGCGGAACGTGGATTAGATTTTGCGAATGAATCTTTCGATTTAGTCTGGTGCAGCGAAGTCATTGAGCATTTAAAAGACCCGGCGTTTTTTCGGGATGAGGCAATGCGTGTGCTTAAGCCAGGTGGCAGACTTGTATTAACCACACCTAACAGCGCCTTTTGGTTCTATCCGTTGATGAGTCTTGTCGGGCAAACACCACAGTCCCTGCAAAATTCAACGCATAAGCAATTCTTCCATTGGCGCGATATAAAACAACTGTTTCCACGAGGTCGCATCCTCGGATTTTTTCCTTACTTTCTCATTCGCTGCCGCATCCGAAGAGGCATCGGATTCTTATCGCCGACTTTTGTGGTGGAAACTACCAAGCGCAAGCGACCCTGACACCATGAACTCTTTACCAAACTCCGGGCAAAATTCGACCTGGTTTGGCTGGATGGCTCGGCTGGTTGTTGGCTTGTTATTAATTGTATTTCTCTTGCAGCGTGGTGAAACCACTCATCTAACCAAAGTACTATCTTCGATTTCGCCGTTCGTGCTGTTTTGGGCCATCGTTTTTATGTGGTTGGCGCAGGCGCTGAGTGCGGCGCGCTGGCATTTGTTACTCAAGGCCAAAGAAACCTCACTTTCTTACTTTGAGGCGGTGCGTTTCTACTGGTTGGGCATGTTTTGCAACCTGTTTTTGCCGACTACTATTGGCGGCGATGGCGTGCGCGCTGTGGTGGCCGGGCCACGTTGTGGTGGCATCACAGTGGCAGCTTCTTCCATCCTTGTTGAGCGATTGACCGGGTTAGTGGCCCTGCTAACCATTGGCGCTACTGGCGTTGCATTATGGGGCACAGAATCTTCTTTGAATGATGTGTTGCCCCGAATTTTTGCCGTTTTGTCTTTAGCCACAATCGGTTTTTTGGCTTTGCGTTTCACAGCATATCGCTTAGAGAAAACGCTTGGTGCAAATGCGCATAGAATGAGTAAAGCGATTCAGAAATGGGCTGCTCTCCATCGGGAAACAGACTTTTACATGGCTCGCGAACGTCGGGGCACTTTAGCCTTGGCGCTGGCACTTTCCTTTGTTTTTCAAAGTGCCCAGATGGGAATCAATATCTATCTGGCGCGCGCCGCCGGCTTGCAGACACCTCTTGTTACATTCCTATGGCTGGTGCCGCTTTTGTCTTTGATGTCACTGGTCCCTATTGGCATAGGCGGTTTGGGTGTGCGCGAAACAGCCGCTATCGCGGTGTTGGGAAGCCAGGAACCCAACGGCGCCATTTTAGCATGGTCGCTTTTGTATCAAGCAACCATTTGGTTAGCCAGCCTGCCCGGCGGGCTGTTTTTGGGCGAATGGCGCCGTAGTCGCAGTTGAAACGGACACATCCTCAAATCGCCCAATCAATTGCCGACACCACCATAAAGGCAAAATGCCCACAACACCAAACGAACAATCTATCAGTTGCCAGTAAAAAGGAATGCCCCGAATCGGGCCGCAAATAAAAGCCAAAGGCAAAATAGCAATGCAGCACAGCATGGCCCATTCGATAACCCAAATATTTCTCACAGGGTCACGCCAGGGGCCTATGAATGCCAGGGCTATCACCAGGTGCGCGAATGCCAGCCAATCGTAACCGTAAGCTAAAAACGGATACTTACCATCCGTTTCATTGAGCGCATTACGCACGCGCACAATCCATTCGGTCACACCACTAAATTGCCCAGGTGTTGCAGCCTCACCCGCGCCCAGCCATGAAGCCAGAAGATTCAATTCCCAAGTCAACGGAAAGGCAGTCAGGCCACTGAGCACAAGACCGATAACGAAACCACCTATCAGGAAACGGATACGTCGCAAAAGCAAAACAGCGCAAGGGTTTTCGTGCATTTCGCACCTCCATCGCACGGTTTAGAAGAAGCATGACTCACCGCCTAACACTTGAGTGCTTTTAAGTCACGCTGTTACTAATTGAAGAAATTGCCAAACTCGACGTAGAAGCGATTGCGATCTTTATCCCAGTTCAAAGAGAATTCGCGAGCGCCCACCAGGCGGCCCAGACTGAGGCCGTAATTTAAGAAGCCGACATCATCAAACCTGGTGTAATCGGCAAAGAGGCCGGCGCGCCATTTGTCAGTAAAGTAATAATCCAGCGTCGAAAAGCCAAACTGCGAACCATCATTCAGGCTGTGCGACCATAAAAAGCTGGTGTAGATTTTACTGCCCATATTGAACTGCGCCGAAGCATTAAGAAAGTTGGTGCCATTGGCATAATAGCCGCTGCTATAAGGCGTGGTATTGCCTTTGTCGTAGGTATAATCGAGGCGCACCATCGCCTTTTTGCCCAGGAACTGTTGAAAACCAAAGTTTAATCCGGGCGACACGCCGCGCTTGCCGGTGTTGTAATTGTAGGCCGTTGCCGAAACAGTAGCATCCAACGAAGCGCCCTTCCATAAACGATAAGTCGGGCCGATAAAGTTGGCACTTATGGTTTGCCCCAGCAAAGCGCGCGATTGCAGCGCAGTGCTGCCATCCGCTAACTGAGGATAGAATTTCTGCATTCCGACAAGCGTTGCTGTTACCGTAGATGACCAACCGCTGTTGCCAATTTCTTTGGGCCGCAGGCGCGCATAAAAGGAGCCTTGCACATTCGATTTCCCGCCGCGAGGCCGCGCATAGAAAGTTTGCAAACCAATATCGAACTTCTTAAATTCTTTGGCCAGAGCGCCGTTAAGATAAGCATCTTTATGACGTGGCATAGCGGCATAAAGAGAGCCACTAAGCGTGTTGGACAAACGAAA
>DASWNL010000556.1:0-7759 GCA_036399215.1 Abditibacteriaceae bacterium | reverse complement strand
GGGCAGGTGGAATCCATAAACAACACCTGAATTTCTCTTTTGTGACTTTTGAAATAGCCTTCAGGAGACTTTTTCTGCTGCATTCTGACTACTGACTACTGTATTCTCTATTCTTCATGGACTTAAACAACTGGCAGATTCTGTGGGGCATTTTGGGCGCGCTGTGCGTGGGCTTATCCAAAGGCGGCATTAGCGGGCTGGGCATTGTGGCGGCACCGCTTTTTGCCCTCGTGTTTCCACCGATGGAATCTACCGGACTGGTTTTAGTGATTCTGATTTGCGCCGATCTTGTTTCCGTTTCGCTCTTTAGACGCCATGCGGTTTGGGCGCATATTATTCGCTTGTTTCCCTTTGCCGCAGCAGGCATCATCGCCGGTTATTTTGTGTGCAAACTGTTGTTGCAATATCCCAATCACGCGCACAGTCAGAAACTCTTTGGCGTGATGATGGGCGGCATTCTGTTAGCCCTGGTCTGTGTGCAATTGTGGCGTAAGCAGAAGACAAAAGGACACGAAGAAAAGGCTGCTGAACTGGTGCCAGAGAATTGGTGGGTTTTAGCTTCGTTTGGCGTTCTGGCTGGCTTTACGACGATGGTTGCCAATGCCGCCGGGCCGGTGATGATTCTTTACTTGTTGGCAATGCGTCTGCCTAAACTGGAATTCATCGGCACCAGCGCGTGGTATTTTTTAGTGCTGAATTTATTCAAAGTCCCTTTTAGCTATGATCTGGGCCTGATTAATGTATCTTCCTTGAAAATAGACGCGCTTTTCGCGCCGATTGCCATGCTTTCTGTTGTCGCAGGTCGCTGGTTGGTCAACTTTATCAATCAAGAACTCTTTGAGAAACTGGCGATTGTTTTCACGGTTTTAGCGGCCTTGAAGTTGTTAAGTGGTTTCTAACAAGGGGTTATCGAAATCGAAACTTAGAACAATGCCCAGCAATCGCCCCCCGCTTCTTTATCTTCTGGTGTTTGGTCTGCCCTTGCTCGTTTTTAGCGGAGTTCTGCAAGGTGAGTTTTTGACGTGGGACGATCATACGCTCATCTTTCATAATCCTCACTTCCAGCCCCGCGCGGCGCTGGACATCGCGTTTTTTTGGCGGGGGCCTTACGAAAAACTTTATATGCCGCTGACTTACACCTTGTGGGGCGGCCTTTCTCTCGTTGCACGGCTGGAAACGCCACAATTGACATCCGTTGGGCCTGCTTATTTCAATCCTCTGGTTTTTCATGGCGCTAACTGGCTGTTGCACGCCTTTAATGTGCTTTTAGTGTTTGCCCTGTTGCGTCGCTTGAAATTCTCGGAGTTAGCTGCGGTGGGTGGCGCTTTCTGTTGGGGCTTGCATCCCTTGCAAGTCGAATCAGTGGCCTGGGCCTCAGAGTTGAAAGGCGTGCTTTGCGCCTTCTGGGTTTTTAGCGCGCTGCTTTTTTATGTGAAATATGCCCAGGCTCCCATAGACAGCAAGCGATGGCCGCCCTATGCATTGGCCCTGATTTGTTTTGTGCTGGCTCTCTTATCAAAGCCCTCAGCCGTGGCGATGCCTTTAATGGCGTTGGCCCTTGATGGTTTTTTGTTGCGGCGCCACTGGCGCCACTCTTTTCTATCATTAGCACCATTTTTCGTGCTGGCTCTGGGATGGGTTTGGCTAACCCGGCGCGCTCAGCCGATTGAAGCGCCATTGTGGAGTCCGCTATTGTATCGTCCCCTGATTGCGGGCGATGTTCTGGCTTTTTATCTCGGCAAATTCTTAATGCCCTGGCCTTTGACAGCGGATTACGGACGCACGCCGCGTTTTGTGATGGAACACTGGTGGAGCTATGTCACATGGATGGCGCCCTTTACCGTTCTGGTTTTTGTAATGCGCTCACGCGAAAAAACTTTGATGGCCGCCCTGGGCGTTTTTGTGGGAGCCGCTTTACCCAACAGCGGCCTGGTGCCATTTGCTTTTCAAAATTTCTCAACGGTTGCCGACCGTTACGCTTACCTGCCGCTTTTGGGCCTGGCTCTGGCTTTTGCGTGGCTGTTGCAACAAGTGAACGCAAAAAGGCCGCGTGCCGCTTTGGGCCTGTCTGTAGGAGCTTCGTTATTGTGGGCATCATTGAGTTTGTGGCAAGGCTTTTACTGGGCTAACGACGTGGCGCTTTCTACGCATGTATTAGAAGTGAACCCGCGCAGTTTTCTGGGCCATGTGGCACTGGGTAACGCTGCGGGCGCAACACAGCGTTATGATGAAGCAATGGCGCATTTTCGCGCGGCTCAACCCTTAGCGCCGCCGACACAGGATGTGCGCTTTAACATGGCACAGTTGTTGTTGCGACAGGGGCGAGATGAAGAAGCCGTGCGTATGCTTCGCGAAGCCGTCGCGGAGCATCCTGATTTAGTGGTGGCGCACTTCAACCTGGCAAACGCGTTGATGCAGCAAAACCGTTTCGCCGAAGCCATTCAATGGTATGAATCAGCTTTGCAGATTCAGCCTGATTATGCGCCGGCCCGGAAAAATCTTCTTGAAGCAAGGCAGCGTGAAACACGCCGGTAACCCGCGCCCTGGCAACTCTTGGTAACTTATAAAACGGTATTCGGGAGTTTTTATTATGGACGGCGAACGCATTGGCACTTCGCAAAAGGCGCTTTCGGTTAATCTGACCAAATCCAAATACGGCACTTTCGCCGAAATCGGCGCGGGACAAGAAGTAGTGCGCTGGTTTTTCCAGGCAGGTGCTGCCTCCGGCACCATCGCTAAATCTATGTCGGCCTACGACATGACGGTAAGCGATGCGATTTATGGTTCCTGTGCGCGTTACGTGTCGCGCCAGCGTTTGGAAACCATGCTTAATTACGAGTATGATTTGATGCTCGAACGCCTGGATGCCAAGCGCGGAGGAGAAACCGAGTTCTTTGTCTTTGCCGATACCGTCGCGGCACGCTCTTTCAAAGGCAACAACGAGTGCCATGGCTGGATGGGCGTGAAGTTTCAAAGCGCGCCACGCGCCGAGCCAAACGAAATTTTAATTCATGTGAGAATGCTGGATAAAGAGCATGTCGCGCAACAGCACGCGCTGGGCATTTTGGGCGTTAATCTCATTCATGGCGCGTTTTTCCTGCACGAAACACCCGATGTGTTTTTACAATCGCTGCTCGATAGTCTCTCTCCCGAACGCATCGAAGTGGACATGGTGAAATTCATCGGCCCGGCCTTCGATGTAGATGATCGTTTAATGAGCTTGAAGTTAGTGCAACTAGGCCTCTCTGATGCCGCTATGTTCGCACCCGATGGCAGCATTTTGCAACCTTCGGAAGTGCTTTATAAAAAGCCGGTTTTAGTAGAGCGCGGCAGTTTTCGTCCGGTGACACACGTTAATCTCGACATGCTAAAAACGGCGCGTGAGCAGTTCATGCAGTCGAAGGCTTTACAGGGTGAGCCAGAGCCAATTGTTTTAGCCGAAATTACCATGAAAAACCTGCTCTCAACCGGTAGCCTAAATGGTGCCGGCGAGGCCAGTGGCGAGGTAGATCACGCCGATTTCCTGGCGCGCGCCGAACTGTTGGCGGCCACCGGGCATACAGTTCTTATTTCTGACTACTTTGAATATTATCGCTTGGCCGCTTATTTAGCGCGCTTTTCCAAAAAGCCAATCGGTATTACGATGGGCATTCCCAGCGTGCGCGAACTGTTCGATGAAAAATACTATGAGCACTTGGAAGGCGGTATTCTGGAATCGTTTGGGCGCCTGTTCAAAAACGATTTGAAACTGTTTGTTTACCCGCTTAAAGACCCTGACACCGGCCAGTTAATCAATGTGCAAAAGCTCAAAGTCGCGCCGCATTTACAGCGCCTTTACGGGCACTTGGTGGAAAATGACTTCGTGGAATCACTGGACTTTTTCAATCGCGAGTATTTGCCTATCTATTCGCGCGATGTCCTTGCGAAAATCCGCGACGGCGATGAATCGTGGGAGCGCATGGTGCCGCCCGAAGTGGCTACTCTTATTAAAGAGCGCGGATATTTTGGTTATCAGGCGCCGTTGCAACAAAGCGTGCAAATGCCTGCACCGACTATGACCTGAGGAAGAAGCATCGCACTTTTACGCGGTTGTTAGCGAGTTAAGGGATTTTAAACAGAAGCCAATAGCGGTTTGGTCATCGAGTTGGTGAGCGATGGCGAGACTTTCTTCAAGAAGGGCGGGGGCCTGTGGTTCTTGCAAGTGCAGCGCGATTTCGCCACGCTGGTGCAGTGTCCACATCAAGCCCGATTTATGGCCGCGCAAACGAAAATAAGCTAATGCCCCATCGCAAAGAAGTTTGGCTTCATTCCATTCGCCCTGTGCGGCTAAAAGGCCGGCCAGATTGAGGCGCACCCAGGCGATACCATTGTTATCCTGCACCGCCTGAAACAAAGCGAGAGATTGCTCTAAGCACTCTTGTGCCGCCTGGTAATTTCCCTGTTCGCGCAATAAAGCACCGCGATGGCGCAACATCCAGGCGATACCGTGCTCATCATTGTGTTCTCTACCCAGTTTTAAGGCTTGCTCGAAGTAACTATGCGCTTCGGCCAGAGAGTGTTCTTCCAGGGCTAAAAGCCCCAGTGAAGAGAGCGTAGCTGCTTGTCCGCTCAGGTCTTGCGCGGTTTGGGCGCGTGACAGGCTGGCCTGAAGCCAGAGATAGGCATTGGGAAAATCATGGCCACGCAGGGCCAGTTCTCCCGCATGACGCAAAACCTGGCTTTGCAAAGTGGTAAAACCTTCGATGGCATCATTCAAGATAAGGGACGCTAACTGCTCGGCGGCTTTGCGGCCATGCGTTGGCTGATAAGAAAGCCAGTAATCGTTTAAGGCCGGCACAAAGCGCAAGGCCCATTCCGCGAGGCTGTTGCTGCTCCATTGCACACACGTAAGTTATTCCGCCCTTTATCGGTCGCACTGTCCGGCCAGAACTGTTCTACGAGTGATTCGCGGCTATGCGGGCGCGGAAAATAAGCCAGATAGGCCAGTAAGGCCGCCGTCTGGCGCGTGCGAAAGCGTAAAACTGTCGTCTCACCGCGTTGCAGGCGCAAGCCGCCGAACATTTCAACGCACCAAAGTGCTGTCACAGGTTTCAATAGGTTACTTGCGCCTTTCACCTGCGCCTTCATTACAGGTAGGCTGAGCCTCCGAATTTGACCGGCGTATCAGTAAAGGAATCGCCGTTGCATAATTTAAAAAGCATTTTACACGGCCTGCAAACCAACAAACAGCCAAGAGTAATTACTCCCGGCTGTTTGTTGGTTAAGCCTTGCCCTCTCCAGTGCGATTTTTAACTAACCCGAACTATCATCGTTGATAATAGTGCCGATGCCTCGCGCTCTGGAAATGTTGGCATTGGTAGCGTTTGATAAAAACACGAAAAGTGTCTCATCGTTTTCCTCAAGAGCATCACCATTAATAATTATGCTAACGGTGCGAGTCAGGGCGCTGCCCGGCGCGAAAGTCAGCGTGCCGTTTTGCGCGGTGTAGTCACTGCTGGATTGTGCGGTGCCATTAGCAGTAGCAAAGTTGACGCTTACGGTTTCGCCGCTGGCTTTGGAGAGCGTGACGGTGAAAGTGAGTTGTTTGGTGCCGGGCGTCCCCTGGGGGGAATTGCCTTCGATAATTTCAACGTCATCAATCGAAAGCGCCGGGTCGCTGTCATCGTTGAGAATGGTGCCGGTGGCCTGGTTGTCCGTAAGGGTAGCATTGACCGGTGCCGACAAGTTAATCAGGAAGGTTTCATCTGGCTCGGTAAGTAAGTCGCCATTGATGGGCACACGGGCTAAAGTCACGGTTTGCCCGACGTTGAAAGTAACCTGCGTGGGTGCAACCGCCACATAATCGTTGCCAGCGGTGGCAGTTCCGACAGCCGTGGCATAGTTGACCTTGACAGCCTTGCCACTGGCCTGCGAGAGAACAAGACGGAAGACGGCTGTGCGCTGTCCGCCATTGCCTTCACCAATATTTAGATTCTCGATACCAATCGCAGGTGGTAAGTCGTTGTCATTAATTGTGCCCACGCCTCTTCCACGTGAAAGTGCAGCGTTCGATGGTGCGGACAAGATTACGAAGAAGTTTTCCGCGTCTTCATCGAGCGTATCACCGACAACAGAAACGCTGAAGGTTTTGGTTGTTTGTCCGGGCGCAAAGGTGAGTGTTGAACCACCGCTTGTATAATCGCCCGGCGCCAAAGCGGCACCATTGGCTGTAACCGCATTGACAGTCACCGTTTCCGGGCTGGCGAATGAAAGCGTGACGGTGAAGGTAGCATTGACGTTGGCGCCACTGCCTTCAGTAACAGCCACATCGTTGACCGAAAGGGTAGGTTGCGCGATGCGTGTTATCACTACATCATTGCCATCGCCGCCTGTATAAGAGATTCGCAAAACCGCATCATTAGCCGCCAACTTTGCACCTTGCGGTAAGCCGGAGAACGTGCCGTTGACAGCATCCGAGCCAGCATTATTAATGACAGTCAAGTTGGCACCGATGGCGGGTGTAAATCCCAGAGTCACTTTCAAATCGCCGGCTAATGTCACGCTGCCTGTTACGTTTAGGTGGTCTTGCGTGGCTGCGGCACTGCCATTGAATTCGACGTTAAGCTCGGCATTGGCTCCCTGTTGGTAATTCCCATTGAGTGAAATGGTGCCGGGCGAAAGGCCAGGTTCAATCGTCCCGCCGCTATTGATCACATTACCATTGATCGCGCCGTTGCCGCGCAATGTGCCGCCTTGAATAGTGAACGGATTATTGAGCGTGCCTCCATCGAGAGTCGTCACACCAGCAGTCTGCATGATACCGTCGCTTGCACTCAATGTGCTGTCGTTGACATTGAGTGCGCCCGCATTGCTAAAGATAACCTGTCCAAAGGTTGTTGTGGTATCGGCTCCACTTTTGTTAAGAACAGCGCCTGCCAGGTTATTGAAGGCCGGTGCAGTAGTTCCACCGGAGAAGAACCACTGGGAGTTATTCTGCGCGTTAAAGACGCCACCACTCTTGTTATTGAAAACCGGAGCGCTATTACAGAAAACAGCCCCATTATCTACCCAGGTTACAGTGCCATTGTTATCAATGGTGCCGTTAGTGAAAGCCCTGCTGCTGCTGCTACTGATGCGAAACTGACCTGTATTGGTAATAACGACGGTGCCACTTACTGTGCCACCTGTCCAATCGTAGAAACCAGTGCCGGCACTGCTCAATCGGCTGGTGGCTGTGCCTTGCAGAGTGCCATTTTCGATTTCCAGTGTGCCGGGGCCACTGCTTTCACCTGTGGTAATCGTGCCATTGACCATTACAGTCCCGCTGTAGATTTTGCTGACACCAGCACCAATAAAATCAGTGCCCGTATTGAGAAACGTGCTGCCTCCACCCAATCCATTACTGGCCTGCTGGATGCCTATAATGCCGCCAGCGGCAGGGTTAAAGGTCGCTGTTATGATGCCCGACACATTGACCCGCCCGCCGTTAGAGGCAGTGAAAGTCCCAGGACTATTGCCGCCACCACCTAACTCCAGGATGCCACTTAAGCCATTAACGGTGCCGTTGTTATTAAAGGCTACTTGTTGGAAATTCGTCGTGGTATCGGCTCCACTCTTATTGAAAGTAGCACCGGCCTGATTGTTGAAGACGGGTTGTGCTGTTCCAGCAGAGAAGAACCACTGGGAGTTATTCTGGGCATTGAAGACACCGCCGCTCTTGTTGTTAAAGATGGGTGCGCTGTTACAGAAAATTGCTCCATTATCTACCCAGGTGAAGGTG